>DATJEA010000333.1:0-11770 GCA_035497095.1 Acetobacteraceae bacterium
CGGCCCGGCCGCCAGCTGGCTGATCGCCCGCTTCGAGGCCCAGGCGGCGGGCGACGGGCGCTGATGCCAACCCTTCAGGGCAGCAGCCGTACGGAGGCCAGCAGCCCGGCGGCCATCGCCTGCCAGGCGGCAGCGGCGTCGGGCGACGGCGGCAGCAAGGCGGTGGGGCCGTTGGTCCAGCAGCGCGCCGATGGCGGCGGCGAGGCTGGCCGGGGTGGGGTCGCAGAGGCGTACCAGTGGTTCGTCGGCCAGTTGCTCCGCCAAGCCGCCGACGCGGGTGGCGATCACCCAGCGGCGGGCCGCGATCGCCGCCGCCGCGCCGCCGCTCTGGCTGGCCTCGCGGTGGGAGAGCACCATCGCGTCCGACCAGGCCAGCAGTTCGGCGACCTCGCGCTCCGGCACCCAGCGGTTTTCCACGCTGACTCCGGGCAGCGCGCGCAGGGCGGCGAGGTCGGGTGATTCCGGTCCCTGGCCGACCACCCGCAGCACGAAGTCGCCGCGCGGGCCCAGCAGGCGCAGCGCCTCGGCGAGCAAATCCAAGCCTTTGTAGGGTCGCAACCGGCCGAAGGCGAGCAGGCGGACCGGGCCGTCATGCGCCATCGCCGGCGGCGGCGCTGGGCCGAAGCTGCGCGGCGGGTGGCTGGCAAGGATCAGCCGGTCGGGCCTGGCGAGGCCCTCGGCCAGCAGGCGGTCGCGGACATGGGTGCTGAGCGCGACCAGCCCGGTGGCGCGCCGCATCAGTGAGCGCTGCAACTGCATCTGGAACGGCACCCCGTCGCCAGGGTGCCGGTCGGCGTCATGCACCACCACCAGGAACGGGATGCCGGCGCGGGCCAATGCCGCGGCCATCAGCAGGTCGAGCGGGCCGGGCATGGCGCAGATCGCCAGGTCCGGCTGCAACGCCCGCACCCGCCTGGCCAGCGTGCCCACCCGGAACGGCGCCAGCGCGCAGCGCAGCAGGAAGCTTGCCAGGCCGTCATATGTGTTCACCGGCAGTTCGCAACGCGGCGGTTCCGGCTGGCGCAGCAGCTCGGCCTGGCGCGACAGCGAGAGCACCGCGGTCTCCCCCGGCAGTGCGCGCACACTCTCGGCGAGTTCAGCGCCGAAGCGCGGCCCGGCGCCGCGGCGGCCCCATTGCCAGACCAGGACCCTCACGACGAGCTTCCTGGTACCGGCAGCCCGAGCGCCCGCACCGCGTCTGCCAGCGGCGCCGTGCCGAGGGTCTGGCGGACCGAGGCAGCGGCGCGGGCGCCCAGCGCCAGCCGCGCCGACGGATCATCGGCGAGGCGGCGCAACTGGGCGGCGGCATCGCCGATATCGGGGTCGGCCCATACCGCGCCGGCCACTTCGAGCACGCCGCGCGGGTCGGCGGCGGGGATCAGCCGATAGCCGACCGGCGCCGCGTTCTCGGCATTCATGAAATCGGTGTTGCCGGACCAGTTGGTCGCCACCACCGGGCGGCCCAACCACATCGCTTCGGCCGGCACCGAGCCGAAGCCCTCGCTGCGATGCAGCGACAGCACGATATCGGCGCAGGCGGTCAGCGCGTCGTTGTCGGCCTCCGGCAGCGAGCGGGTTTCAAAAACGATATTGGCTGCCCCGGCGGCGGCGGCGCGGATGGTTGCCCAGTCCCCGGCATAATGTTCGGTATGGCCCACCTTCATCAGCAGGACGCGGTCGGCGCGGTCGCCGAACGCGGCGCGGTGCGCGGCGATCGCGGCGAGCGGGTTCTTGCGGGTGAAGCTGGACGCGAGGTTGAAGGCGCATAACACCAGCAGCGCCTGCTCCGGCAGGCCGAAATCGGCACGGCGCAGCTCCGAGGGGCGCGGCGGCGCGGCGGCCACCGGGACCGGCACCACCCGCAGCGCGATCCGCCCATCCTGCGGCAGGATGCCGGCGATGGCGTCGGCGGTGAAGCGGCTCGGGACCCATATTTCATGCACGAATCGCAGCCCCAGGCGCCAGGACTCCGGCACCACCGGCAGTTCCCAGGCCCAATAGCCGATGACGCGCCGGCCGCGCGCCGCCCGCCGCGGCAATTGCAGCAGCCCCCAGGCCATATGCGGCGCGTTCACGTGCATCACCAGCGGCGCCGCGTCCGGCAGGTCCTCGACGACGCGGTCCGGGTTATGGCCGGGCAAGCGATCCCCGGTGTCCAGCCCCCAATTGGCCACGCCGAGCTGATCGAGCGCGACGCGCATCCGCCTGGCGCCGCTGCCGAGGCCGCTGGGGGTGGTCAGTTCCCCGCCGACCCCCAGGCCGTGGCGCGCCGGCGGCGGCGGCTGCGCGATGCGTGGGGCAAACAGCGCCGTGGCGCGGCCGAACAGCGCACGCCTGTGCTGGGTCGGCAACAAACGCCAGGCCCGGTGCAACGGGTGAAGCTTGGGCGGAGGGGGCGACATGCGCCGAGACCGTGCCGTTTGCCGCGCCATCCTGCAAGAGGAAGCAGGCGCCGCGGGGCAGGATTATCCGTTCAGATGGCAGGCGCTGACATGCCGGGGCGCGATTTCCACCAGGGCTGGCGCCACTTCCCGGCAGATCGGCATCGCGTGCGGGCAGCGCGGGTGGAAATGGCAGCCGCTGGGCGGGTTCATCGGGCTCGGGATTTCGCCCGAGATGCCGGTGAAGGCGCGCTTGCGGGTGTCGATGCGCGGCACTTCAGACAGCAGCGCCTGGGTGTAGGGGTGGTTGGCGTGGTCGAAAATCTCCTCGGTCGGCGCCTCCTCGACCACGCGGCCGAGATACATGATCACCACCCGGTCCGACAGATGCTCCACCACGCCGAGGTCGTGGCTGATGAACAGGTAGGTGAGGTTCAATTCCGAGCGCAGATCCATGAACAGGTTCAGGATCTGCGCCTGGATCGACACGTCGAGCGCGGCCACCGCCTCGTCGCAGACCAGGAATTCCGGCTGCACCGCGAGCGCCCGGGCAATGCCGATGCGCTGGCGCTGGCCGCCGCTGAACTGGTGCGGGTAGCGGCGCTTATAGGCCGGGTCCAGCCCGGCGCGGCGGAACTGGGCATCGACATAGGCGTTATAGCCGCCGGCCGGCACCAGGCCGTGCACGCGCGGCGCCTCGCCGACGATCTCGTCCACCCGCAGCCGCGGGTTGAGGCTGGCATACGGGTCCTGGAAGATCATCTGGACCTTGAGTTTCGCCACCTTGGACTCGGACGGGTTCATCGCCGCGATGTCCTGGCCCTCGAACAGCACCAGGCCATCGGAGGGCGGCATGATGCCGGCGACCATGCGGCCCAGCGTCGACTTGCCGCAGCCGGATTCGCCGACCAGCCCGACCACCTCACCGCGCCGCACCACGAGATCGACATTATCGACCGCATGAACCACCTGCGACGGGGTTTCATGGCCAAATCTGCGGCGAAACCCGCGCACCACCTTGGCCGCGGTGTCCAGCGTCTTGCCGAAGCGTTTGGAGACGCCCTTCAGTTCGATCACCGGTGTGGCGGAGCCGCTCATGCCACGACCTCCAGCTGCGGGTGGAAACAACGCACGGCGTGGCCGGCAACCGGTTCGCTGACCGGCGGATCGACCTCGCAGGCGGCATCGGCGCGCGGGCAGCGGCTGCGGAAGGCGCAGCCTGGCGGCAGGTTCAGCAGCGACGGCGTCATGCCGGGGATCTGGTGCAATTTGCTGCCGCGCCGGTTGCGGCTGGGCACGCTGCCGATCAGGCCGCTGGTATAGGGATGCAGCGGATGGTCCAGCACATCGCCAACGCTGCCGGTTTCCACGATCCGGCCGGCATACATCACCGCGATATCGTCGGCGAGGCCGGCCACCACCGAGAGGTCATGGGTGATCCAGATCAGCGCGGTGCCCACCTCGCGCGCCAGTTTCTGCACCTCGGCCAGAATCTGCGCCTGGATGGTCACGTCCAGCGCCGTGGTCGGCTCGTCGGCGATGATCAGGTCGGGGCGGTGCAACAGCGCGATGGCGATGGCGACGCGCTGACGCATGCCGCCGCTGAACTGGTGCGGATAGGCCAGCAACCGCTCGTCCGGGCTCGGAATGCCGACCATGCCCAGCGCATCGCGCGAGCGCCGGCGGGCTTCCGCGGCGGAGACTTTGTCGTGCGCGAACACCGTCTCCATCATCTGCGTGTCGATGCGCAGGACCGGGTTCAGCGTCATCATCGGGTCCTGGAAGATCATCGCGATGCGGTTGCCGCGCAGGTCGCGCAGCTCCGGCTCGGGCAACCTGGTCAGGTCGCGCCCCTTGAACAGGATCGAGCCGCCGGCGATGCGGCCGGGCGCGTCGAGCAGCCCGATGATCGAGAATCCGGTGACCGACTTGCCGGAGCCGGACTCCCCCACCAGCCCCAGAATCCGGCCGGCGGTAACGGTGAACGAGACGCCGTCCACCGCCCGCACCGTGCCGGCCTGGGTGTCGAAATGGGTGCTGAGATCACGGACCTCCAGGGTAGGCGCGCTCATCGTTTCAGCCTCGGGTTCATCACGTCGCGCAAATGGTCGCCCACCAGATTGATCGCGACGATCGTCACCAGCAGCGCGATGCCGGGATAGAAGCTGATCCAGTATTTGCCCGACAGCATGTACTGGTAGCCATTGGCGATCAGCAGCCCGAGCGACGGCTCGGTGATCGGCACGCCGAGGCCGAGGAACGACAGCGTCGCCTCCAGCGTGATGGCGCGGGCCACCTGGATGGTGCCGATGACTATCAGCGGCGGCAGGCAGTTGGGCAGCAGGTGGCGGAACAGCACCCGCCAGCGCGGCAGCGCCAGGCACTCGGCGGCCTCGATATATTCCCGCCGGCGCTCCACCAGTGCTGCACTGCGCGCGGTGCGGGCGTAGCGCGCCCATTCCACGATCACCAGCGCCAATGTGACGTTCAGCACCCCCTTGCCGAGGAACGCCAGGATCATCAGCGCCACCAGGATAGCCGGGAACGAGAGCTGCAGGTCGACCAGCCGCATCAGGAAGGTCTCGATCTTGCCGCCGACATAGGCGGCGATCAGCCCGATCGCCGAGCCGATCACGCCGGCGATCAGCGCCGACCCGGCGCCGACCAGCAGCGAGATGCGCAGCCCGTAGATGATGCCGGAGAGCATATCGCGCCCCTGGTCATCGGTGCCGAGCCAGTAAGTCATGGTGCCGGCGCCGTTCATCGCGCCGGGCGGCAGCCTGCCGTCCATGATGTCGAGCTGGGCGAGGTCGTACGGGTCCTGCGGCGTGATGAACGGCGCCAGGATGGCGAGCAGCGCGATGATCACCACCAGCAGCAGCCCCAGCACCGCCATCTTGCTCTCGGCGAATTCCCGCACGAAACGGCGGAACGGGGTCTCCTCCTTGACCGGCCCGGCCTCTTCCGGCGCTACAGCCGCTGCGGTGGCGCTCATTCCCTGGACTCCAGCCGCACGCGCGGGTCGAGCACGGTGTACAACAGGTCCACCGTGAGATTGATGATGATGAACAGGAAGACGATCATCATCAGATAGGCGACGATCACCGGGCGATCCAGCACGTTGATGCTGTCGATGATCAGCTTGCCCATGCCGGGCCAGGCGAACACCGTCTCGGTGACCACCGCGAAGGCAATCAGGCTGCCGAACTCGAGCCCGATGATGGTGATGATCGGGATCAGGATGTTCTTCAGCACATGCACGAACACCACCCGGCCGGGCGACAGCCCCTTGGCACGGGCGAATTTGACATAGTCCATCGACAGGTTCTCCCGCACCCCCGAGCGGGTCAGCCGGAGCACCAGCGCGATGTTGCCGAGCGCCAGATTGGTTGCCGGCATCGCCATATGCCGCAGCCCGTCGATGGTCAGGAACGACCACTGGATGCCGAACAGCTCCGCGGTCTGGCCGCGCCCGGTGCTGGGCAGCCAGCCGAGCTGGACGGCGAACACCATGATCATCATCAGCCCGACCCAGAAGGTCGGCAGCGAGAAGCCGAGGATGCTGCCGGCCATGGTGGCGCGGCCGAGGAAGCTGTTGGGTTTCAGTCCGGCGAACAGGCCGAGCGGAATGCCGATGAAGATCGACAGCAGCACGGCGGTGACCGCCAGTTCCATCGTCGCCGGCATCCGGCTGCCGATCAGCCGCAACGCCGGTTCGTTGTAGACGAAGCTGCGGCCCAGATCGCCATGCAGCGCGCCGGTCAGGAAATGCAGGTATTGTTCCCACAGCGGCTTGTCGAGCCCGAGTGCCGCGATGGCGCGGATCCGCTCCGCCTGGTCGGCATCCGGCGAGATCAGGATCTCCACCGGGTCGCCGATCACGTTGACGCCGATGAAGACGATGACGGTCATCGCCAGCACCACCAGCACCGCCTGGAACAGTCGCCGCAACAGCCAGGTGATCATCCGGCGTGTACCCCATCCAGGCCGCGCAAGGCGGCGTCCTCGTCGTCATCCCCGTTATAATGCTGACTTATAACACCGGGGGCGTTCCATCGTGCAAAGGCGGCATCGGCGCCCATGGCGTTGGGCCATGGACGCCGATGCCGGCAAGGCCAGCCGGGCAAGGCCAGCCGGACCGGCTACTTCTTGGCCGGCCAGACGCCCATCGCCTGGGTGGCTTCGTCGGCGCGGGCGACATAGGTGAGCCCGGCCTTCATGCCCCAGACGTTCTTCTGGATGTGCAGCGGGATCAGCGCCACGTCGTTCATCGCGACGCGGGTGGCATCCTGCAGCGCCGCTTCACGCTTGTGGTCGTCGCCGATCTTCATCGCGGCGGCGATCATGTCGTCGAGCTTCGGGTTGCTGTAGCGGCCGCGATTGACCGCCCCCCAGCCCAGCTTGGTGTCGTAGGTATGGATCAGCGAGCGCAGCGGGTTGGACGCCTCGCCGGAGGAGATGCCCCAGGCGACCAGGAACGCGGAGAACTCCAGCTTGTTCGCCCGGCCGATATAGGTGGGCCAGGTCATCGCGTTCACCGTGGTCTGCACCCCGATGCGCGACCACATCTGGCCGACCGCCTGGATGATCTTGCCGTCGTTGACGTAGCGATCGTTCGGCCCGGTCAGCGTGGCGCGGAAGCCGTGCGGGAAGCCGGCCTCGGCCAGCAGTTTCTTGGCCTCGGCCGGGTCATACTTCATCGGCTTCAGGTCCGGCACATAGGTGAAGCTGCCCGGCGCCAGGAACTGCCCGGTGGGGATCGCCAGACCCTCCATCACCCGCGAGACGATGGCATCGCGGTTGATCGCCATCGACAGCGCGCGGCGCACCCGCAGGTCGTTATACGGATTCTTGGTCAGCGCCTCGCCATTCGGGCCGGCAACGCCGGGGGGCGCATCCTGGTGCGAGCGGTTGAGCCAGAGATAGACGAACCGCAGCGAGGTCGCCTCGGACAGATGGATCTTGGGGTTCTTTTTCAGCGTTGCGACATCGGTGGTCGGCACCGCCTCGATGAAGTCGACATCGCCGGCCAGCAGCGCCGAGGTGCGGGCGCCGTCATTGGGGATCATCCGGTAGGTGACGTGCTTCCAGTTCGGCTTCTTGCCGAAGTAGCCGTCGAACCGCTCCAGTTCGGCCTTGTTGCCGTTCTGATAGCTGACGATCTTGAACGGCCCGGTGCCGATCGCGTCCTTCAGCGAGTTGAAGTCCTCGGTCAGCGGGTCCGGGCCGAGGCTGCGCGAGATCATGTAGACCTGGGTCAGGTCGATCGGCAGCAGCGGGTAGATGCCGTTGGTCTTGAAGCGGATGGTGTGCGGGTCGACCACTTCCATCCCGGCAATCGCCTTGGTGTAGATCTTGAAGCTGCCGGGCGAGTTCTGCACCGTCGGCACACGGTTGATGGTGTAGACCACGTCCTCGGCGGTGAAATCGTCGCCGTTGTGGAACTTCACGCCCTTGCGCAGCTTGAATTCCCAGGTGTTGTCGTCGAGCATCTTCCAGCTCTCGGCCAACTCCGGCTGCGGCCGCGATTTGGCGTCCATCGAGACCAGCGTCGAGAAGATATGGTCGTCGAGCGATTCATTCGGGCTGAAGGTGTGGTAGTGCGGGTCGACGCTGGTGGGGGCGGCGGCCACGGCCAGTTTCAGCGTCTGCGCATGGCCGGGGGCGGCGAATACGGTCGCCATCAATGCCATGCACCCGGCGAGGGCTGAACCGCGCAAGGCGGCCCGGAACGACAGTCTCATGAACGTCTCCCAAACTGAGGGTGACGTTATAGCAACGCAAACGCCCCGTGCGCTAGACGCGCGGCGCATGCGATACACTCGGCAATATGCGCAAGCGGATCGGTTCGAGTCAGCAGCAAGAAGGCGCCAGGGACATCATCAATGTCCCCGGCGCCCGGTCAGTCAACAAAACTCCACGGAGTGGAGTTTTTTTGCTTCTTTGTTTTCAAACAAAGAAGACTTGCCTGCCTTACCGTCAGGCCGCCTTGCGCTGCCCGCCCGAAGGCTGACCGATCACCGGCACATGGTTGCGGGTCAGCTTCTCGATGCTCTTCAGGAAGGGCCGCTCGTCGGGTGCGCACAGGCTGATCGCCTGCCCGGCGGCGCCGGCGCGCGCGGTGCGGCCGATGCGGTGCACGTAGCTTTCCGGCACGTTCGGCAGGTCGAAGTTGATGACGTGGGTCACGTCATCCACATCGATGCCGCGCGCCGCGATGTCGGTGGCGATCAGCACCCGCACCGCGCCACTGCGGAAATCGGCGAGTGCCCGCTCGCGCTGGCCCTGGCTCTTGTTGCCGTGGATCGCGGCGGCCGGAATGCCGGATTCGGACAGATGCCGCACCACGCGATCGGCGCCGTGCTTGGTGCGGGTGAACACCAGCGTTCGGCCGGTGGTGTGGTCGGTCAGCAGGTCGAACAGCACATGGCGCTTGCGGGCGGTGTCGACGAAGATCACCGACTGCTCGACCAGCTCCACGGTGGTTGCCACCGGGGCGACCGCGACCTGCGCCGGGTTGTTGAGCATCCCCTTGGCCAGGTTGCCGATTTCGCTCGGCATGGTGGCCGAGAAGAACAGCGTCTGGCGCTGCGCCGGAATCTGGCTGGCGATGCGCTTGATCGGGATCACGAAGCCGAGGTCGAGCATATGGTCGGCCTCGTCCAGCACGAACACCTCAACGCCGTCCAGGCGAACGGTGCGGTCCTGCATATGGTCGATCAGCCGGCCGGGGGTGGCCACCAGCACGTCGACGCCATTGGCCATGGCGCGGGCCTGGCGGCCCTTCGGCACGCCGCCGAACATCACGGTGACGCGGGTGCCCAGGTGCTTGCCATAGGCGCGGAAGCTGTCGGCGATCTGGCTGGCCAGTTCGCGGGTCGGCGCCAGCACCAGCACACGGCAACCGCCGCGCGAAGGCTGGCGCTTGTTGGCGGCCAGGCGGTGCAGGATCGGCAGCGCGAAGGCGGCGGTCTTGCCGGTGCCGGTCTGGGCGATGCCCTGGACGTCACGGCCGGCGAGCACGAACGGAATAGCCTGCTCCTGGATCGGGGTAGGCACGGTGTAGCCCTCACCCACCAGCGCTTTGAGCAGCGGGGGGCAGAGGCCGAGGGACTCGAAGGAGGTCATACAGAAAGCGTCTTTCAGGTGTGACGCAAGGCCGCCGCCCCGCTTCATGGCGGGCGCACGGTCGAACGTCGATCGCGGTCGACAGGACCACGGGCCGGCGCAAATTGCTGAGTGAAATGGGCTACCTAGGAGCGTGTTGGCCCACGAATCGCATATCGGGGCTGGCAGCGCACAGAACCACATCAAGGGGCGCCCCGACTGTATAGTTGTGCGCCGCAGCAAAGTCAAGAAAAACCGGAACCTGGCCGTGCAACGCCGCCCGGAACTCAATTTCGTGTGACTGCCGCACGCTGGAAGCGCGACTGCGCTAAAATTCGCGACCGTCACGTTTTGCAGGAGGAGTCGATGCCAGGCGACACTGCGGGTGGAATCTATCGCGGCACGGTGCTGAACACCCAGGACCCCAGCGGCGCCGGCCGGGTGCAGGTGCTGGTGCCGGCGGTGAGCGGCCAGACCTCGGGCTGGGCGCTGGCCTGCGAGCCGATGCCGAAATTCCAGGCCGGCGACACCGCCTGGGTGATGTTCGAGGCCGGCGATGCGGCTCGCCCGGTCTGTATCGGCCGCCTGTCGCGCTGATCGCGCACGCCGCCCTGGAAGCCGGCGCGGCGGCGGTGTAGCACGGTCGCTCACCGTCCGCCGGAGCGCCCCGCATGTCCGTTCGTATCCTCGAAGTGCGCGAGATCAGCCGCCCGATCGCCTCGCCGATCCGCAACGCCTATATCGATTTCAGCAGGATGACCACGAGCCTGGTCGCGGTGGTCACCGATGCGGTGCGCGACGGCCGGCGGGTGGTGGGCTACGGCTTCAACTCGAACGGCCGCTACGGCCAGGGCGGGCTGATCCGCGAGCGCTTCGCCGACCGCATCACCGACGCGGCGCCGGCCAGCCTGCTGAACGACGCCGGCGACAATCTCGACCCCGACCGCGTCTGGGCGGCGATGATGAGCAACGAGAAGCCGGGCGGCCACGGCGAGCGCTCGGTCGCGGTCGGCACCATCGACATGGCGGTGTGGGACGCCACCGCCAAAATCGCCGGCAAGCCGCTGTTCCGCCTGCTGGCCGAGCGCCACGGCATCACCGCCGATCCGCGTGTGTTCGTCTACGCGGCCGGCGGCTACTACTATCCCGGCAAGGGGCTGGAGGCGCTGCGGGCGGAAATGCGCCGGCACCTGGAGCGCGGCTATAGTGTGGTCAAGATGAAGATCGGCGGCGCCACGCTCGCCGAGGATCAGGCACGCATCGAGGCGGTGCTGGCCGAACTCGATGGCAAGGCGCGCCTGGCGGTGGACGCCAATGGCCGCTTCGACCTGGAGACCGCCATCGCCTACGCCAAGATGCTGCGCCAGTACGACCTGTACTGGTACGAGGAGGCCGGCGACCCGCTGGACTACCAGCTTCAGGCCGCACTCGCGGAATTCTACCCCGGCACCATGGCGACCGGCGAGAACCTGTTCAGCCACCAGGACGCCCGCAACCTGCTGCGCTATGGCGGCATGCGGCCGGACCGCGACATCCTGCAATTCGACTGCGCGCTCAGCTACGGGCTGTGCGAGTTCCAGCGCACCCTGGGCGTGCTGCGCGCCGCCGGCTGGTCATGGCGGCAAGTGATCCCGCATGGCGGTCACCAGATGTCGCTGAACATCGCCGCCGGCCTCGGGCTGGGCGGTAATGAGAGCTACCCCGACCTGTTCCAGCCCTATGGCGGCTTTCCCGACAGCGTGCGGGTGCAGGACGGCCACATCGTCATGCCGGAACTGCCCGGCATCGGCTTCGAGGGCAAGGCCGATCTCTATGCGGTGATGCGGGAGCTTGCGGCGTAGCGCGGCTACGCGTCCAGCCGGTACAGCGTTACCTCCCGCTCGGTCCGGTCCTCCAATTCCAGCGTGGTCGGCACCGTCATCCGCAACAAGGCCCGCATGCCTTCGCGCGGCAGATAGGCGCGACCGGGGTCGGCGATCCACACCTCGGCGCCGGCGGCCATGCGGCGCAGCCAGGGCAGGATGTGGCCGGTCATCGGCGCTTCGTAACACACGTCGCCGCACAGGATCAGGTCCCAGCGGCAGTCCTGGCCGACCACGTCGCCGCTCACCGTCAGCACGACCCGGTTCTCTGCGGCGTTGCAGCGGATGGCGGTAATGGCGAGCGGATCGATCTCGGCGGTCTCCACGCTGGCCGCACCGGCGCGGGCGCAGGCGATCGCCGCCAGCCCGCCGCCGGCGGCGAAATCCAACACCCGCCGCCCCGCCACCAGTTCGGGATGG
>DATJEA010000334.1:0-5667 GCA_035497095.1 Acetobacteraceae bacterium
AAGGCTGGGGCGCTGCTCCAGACCCCGCCAGGGGCCGAGCCCCTGGACCTCGAAACTTCGTATTGCCCATAGGCAATGAGAGTCGGGGGTTCCAAGGGCTTTGCCCTTGACGGGGTTCGGGGCAGCGCCCCGTCTTGCCTATCCGCCGACGCGCTCGCGCATCAGCTTGCCGAGCACCACGGCGTTGTTGTGCTCGGTGTCGTGGGCGGCGTACAGCAGCGTCACCGGCCCGGCCCGGCAGAATCGTTCCAGTTCCGCCACCGGCGCCGGGTTGGCGGCCAGTTCGGCGCGGAAGCGGGTTTCGAATTCCGGCCATTTCGCCGGCTCGTGGCCGAACCAGTGCCGCAGTTCGTCGCTGGGCGCGATTTCCTTGAGCCAGTGGTCCATGTGCACCCGTTCCTTGGTCAGGCCGCGCGGCCAGAGCCGGTCGACCAGGATGCGGGTGCCGTCCTCGGCGCCCGGCGGGTCGTAGACGCGCTGCAAGCGGATATGCGCGGCCTTGCTCATGGCGCCTTGCCGGCGACCTCACTGGCTCGGGCGATATTGGCCTCGTGGGAGCGCAGCATTTCGGCCAGATCGGCGTGCAGCGCGTCGGCCCGCACCCGCGGCAGCATTTCGCGCAGCTTGCGCACCACCCAGCCCTGGCCGCGATTGAGGAAGGTGATGCGCTCGCCCATGTCGGCGATCGCCATCGCCTTGCCGTGGAACGAACCGGTGGCCGAGGAGGGTGTGGCGCCCAGCACCTTCAACTGCCGGGCGAGCATTCCGGCCCAGTGCGCTTCGTCGTGCTGGATGGCCTGCATCAACTCGGCGATCGGCCCGCTGCCGGCCTCGCGCGCGCTCTCCAGCGTCACCTTGGCGCCGGCCCGCTCGGCCTCCAGCAGGCTGTTCAGGAACGCGACCAGCTCATCCTTTCCCGCGTAGCCCATGTAGACGTCATCGGCGTCCTTCATGCCGCACACCGGGGAGCTGAATTCCACCGGCGGATCGCCTTCAGTCGAGCCTGTCATGGCCTCACTCCCGCAAAGTCGCGCACCAACTGCGCGCGAAATAGCGCAGGGTCAGCCGCGTGCTGCCAAGATGCTCGCCTTCGCCGCGCTCGACAACGCTGCTGATCGCGCCGTTCTGCAACGCCTGCCAGAACGCCTCCGGCGTCAGGCCAAGCTCGGGGGCCACGCGCTCGGCATCGACGGTAAAATCGCCGCCCGATTCGGTGATCCCGCCCGGCCAGAGGCGGGGCGGCGTGGCGCTGGGCACAGACTCGCTCGGCATGACAAATCTCCTTGCGCGATCGCGGCCTGCGGACGGCGGAGCCCGCTCGCGTATTCCGCACAGAAAATACTTCTTACAGCCGCGAATTTCAAGCCACACGCCGCCGAAACCCCGCCGCCGCAGGGCTTTGGCGCCACCGCCAGCCGGGGTATACAACCCCGCTCATCCTGGAGAGTGCGCGTGCCCGATCCTGTCCTGGTAACTGGGGCTACCGGTTTCGTCGGCTCCGCCGTGGCACGTGCGCTGCTGGCGCGCGGCCGGGCGGTGCGCGTGCTGGTGCGCGCCGGCAGCGACCGCGCCAACCTGTCCGGCCTCGACCTGGACCTGGTGCAGGGCGATCTCACCGACCCCGCCTCGCTGGCCCGCGCCGTCGCCGGCTGTGGCCAGGTGCTGCATGTCGCCGCCGATTACCGCATCTGGGTGCCCGACCCGGCCGCCATGCTGCGCGCCAATGTCCAGGGCACCAGGGCGCTGATGCTGGCCTGCCTCGATGCCGGGGTGCAGCGCGTGGTCTATTGCAGCAGCGTCGCCGCCCTCGGCCTCACTGGCACCGACCAGCCGGGCGACGAGACCACGCCGGTCGACCGGGCCAAGATCATCGGCATCTACAAGCAATCGAAATACCAGGCCGAGCAGGTGGTGCTGGCGCTGGTGCGCGAGCGCGGGCTGGACGCGGTGATTGTCAACCCGGCCGCCCCGATCGGCCCGCGCGACATCAAGCCCACCCCCACCGGCAAGATGATCGCCGACGCCGCCAGCGGCCGCATGCCGGCCTATGTCGATACCGGCCTCAACGTGGTGCATGTCGACGACGTGGCGGAGGGCCACCTGCTGGCGCTGGAGCGCGGCCGCACCGGCGAGCGCTACATCCTCGGCGGCGAGAATCTCGGCATGGGCAAGCTGATGGCGCTGGTCGCTCACGAAGCCGGCCGCCGTCCGCCGCGCATCAAGCTGCCGATCGCCGCGGTCTGGCCGGTGGCGCTGGCCTGCGAGGGCCTGGCCCGCTTCGGCATCCCGCCGCTGGTGGTGCGCGACCATCTGCGCATGGCGCGCAAAAAGATGTTCTTCTCCTCGGCCAAGGCGATCGCCGAACTCGGCTACGCCCCCCGCCCCGCCTCGGACGCGATCGCCGACGCCATCGCCTGGTTCCGCGCCCACGGCAAGGTGCCGGCTTGATCGCCGCCGCCTGCCTGCTGGCCTGGGCCTGGCTGCTCGCCCTGCACGGCCGCTTCTGGCGCTCCGGCCCGGAACTGCCGCCGAGCAAGCCGGAGCACGCGCCCCCGGTCGCCATCGTGGTGCCGGCGCGCGACGAGGCCGAGACCATCGCCGCCAGCATCGCCAGCCTGCTGGCCCAGGACTATGCCGGCGAGCTGCGCGTGATCCTGGTCGATGACGGCAGCAGCGACGCCACCGCCGCCCTCGCCGGCGCGCTGCCCGACCCGCTCGGCCGCCTCGCCATCCTCACCGCGGCCCCCCGCCCGCCAGGCTGGGCCGGCAAATTATGGGCGGTGCATCAAGGCGTTGCGGCCAGCGACGCCGGGCTGCTGCTGCTCACCGACGCCGACATCGAGCACGACCGCGCGCATGTCGCAACGCTGGTGGCGCAGTTGCAGCACAGCGGCGCCGACATGGCGAGCGAGATGGTGCGGCTGCACTGCCAAAGCTGGGCCGAGCGGGCGCTGGTGCCGGCCTTCGTGTATTTCTTCCAACTGCTCTACCCGTTCGCCTGGGTCAACGACACCCAGCGCGCCACCGCCGGTGCCGCCGGCGGCACCATCCTGATCCGGCGGACCGCATTGGCGCGGATCGGCGGCATCGCCGCGATCAAGGGTGCCTTGATCGACGATTGCGCGCTGGCAGCCCGGGTGAAGCGCGGCGGGCGCATCTGGCTCGGCCATTCCCGGCTGGCCCGCTCGATCCGCCGCTATCCGGGGTTTGCCGATATCTGGCGGATGGTGGCGCGCTCGGCCTATGTGCAACTGCGCCGCTCGCCGCTGCTGCTGGCCGCGAGCACGCTGGGCCTGGCGCTGCTGTTCCTGGCGCCGCCGCTCTACGCGCTGTTCGGGCATGGCTGGCGGCAGGTCGCCGGCGCGCTGGCCTGGGCGGCGATGGCGGTCTCATTCGTGCCGACGCTCAGCCGCTACGGCCGGGAATGGTTCTGGGCGGCGCTGCTGCCGGCGATCGCCTGCTTCTACATCGCCGCCACCATCGGCTCGGCGCTGGACCATTACCGCGGCCGTGGCGTGCGGTGGAAAGCCCGGACGTATGAGATATGACTATCTCGGTAGAAGAATGGTCCGGCAAGGACCGCAAAGACGAGAATTTTCCGGTCGGATCGGCCCTGATCGCCGCACATTTGCGCCCGCATGTGCACGCTTTTTACGCGTTTGCGCGCAATGCCGACGATATTGCCGACAGTTCCACCCTGGATTTGGCCGATAAACTGGCCCGTCTGGACGTCATGGAAGCGGTGCTGCTCGGCCACGGCGACGCCAGCCCAAGCGCGATAAAACTGCGCCACAGCCTCGCCGCCACCGGCGTCACCGCCCGCCACGCGCAAGATCTGCTGATCGCCTTCCGGCGCGACGCCGTGCAGCCGCGCACCCCCGATCTCGCTGATTTATTTCACTATTGCCGCCACTCCGCCGCCCCGGTCGGCCGCCACGTGCTGGCGCTGCACGGCGAATCCGAGGCCACCTGGCCAGCCTCGGACTCACTCTGCGCCGCGCTGCAAATCAACAACCACCTGCAAGACTGCGCCCGCGACCTCGAGACCATGGACCGCTGCTACCTGCCGGACGCCATGCTGGCCAGATACGGCAGCAATATCAACGACCTGCGCCGCCCCACCGCCACCCCCGCGTTGCGCGCGGTGCTCGACGCGCTGCTCGACGAATGCGACCGCCTGAACCGCGAAGGCGCACAGCTCCCAACACTGGTACGCAACCGGCGGTTGCGAGCCGAGACGGCGGTAATTGTAAAACTGGCGCAACGGCTTTCCACCCGCCTGCGCCGCGCCGACCCGCTGGCCGCGCGGGTGAAGCTGAGCAAGGGCGATGCGGCGTTGAGCGTGCTGGGCTCGCTATGGCGGCTGCTGTGAGCCCCGATCCGGCCGATCTGGCGGCGGTGGAGGCGATCGTGCTGGCCGCCGGCACCAGCTTCCATCGCGCCATGCTGCTGCTGCCGGCGGAGCGGCGTCGCGCGATGTACGCCGTCTACGCGTTCTGCCGCATCGTCGACGACATCGCCGACGAGGAGGCGCCGTTCGACAGCCGCAAGCCGCGGCTGGATGCCTGGAGGGCGCGGATTGCCGCGGTTTTCCATGGACAATCCGAGGATGCGGTAACCCGCGAACTGGCCAGCGCGGTGCCGCTGTTCGCGCTGCGTGAGGCGGATTTCGTGGCGGTGATCGATGGCATGGAAATGGACGCCAACCCGATCGTCGCCCCCGACCTGGCAACGCTCGATCTGTATTGCGACCGGGTGGCCGCGGCTGTCGGCCGGCTGTCGGTGCGGGTGTTCGGCGACGCGTCGCCGGCGGCGGATAGCGTGGCATACCATCTCGGCCGGGCGCTGCAACTGACCAATATCCTGCGCGATATCAACGAGGACGCCGGGCGCGGCCGGCTCTACCTGCCGCGCGAATACCTCGACGCCGAAGGCGTGCCGGCCGACCCGGCGGCGGCGCGCAGCCATCCGGCGCTGGCGCGGGTGAGCGCCCGGCTGGCGGCGCTGGCGCAGGGGCATTTCCGCGACGCCGCCACCTGGATGCAGCGCTGCAACCGCCGCGCGATGCGGCCGGCACGGCTGATGGGGGCGACCTATGCGGCGATGCTGGCGCAGTTGGAACGGCAGGGCTGGGCGGGACCGGTGAAGTTGTCCAAGCCGCGCAAGGTCGGCTTGCTGCTGAGGTATGGGCTGTGGTGAAGCAAGCACTTCTTTTTGTGAACAAAAAGAAGCAAAAAAACTTTTTATTCGTTTTGGTGATTCCGATCTCTCCGCGTCACCGCTGTTGCAAGGCGAATGGTTTTTTTGGTTCTTTTTTTGCAAAAAAAGAACATGCCTGATTTCATCATAGGCGCCGGCCTGTCCGGCCTCTCCGCGGCGATCGCCCTGGCGGAAGCCGGCCGGCAAGTGGTGCTCTACGAGGCCGGCCCGGCGGCGGGTGGCCGGGCGCGGTCGTATTTCGATCGGGCGCTGGGCTGTCGGATCGACAATGGCAATCATCTGCTGCTGTCGGGCAATACGGCGTCGCTGGCGTATGTAGAAACGATTGGCGCCGGGGGGACGCTGGCCGGGCCGGGGGAGGCGTTTTTTCCGTTTTTTGATGTGGCGAGTGGCGAGAGTTGGACCTTGCAGCCGGGCGTGGGGCTTGTGCCGTGGGGGGTGATGCAG
>DATJEA010000335.1:0-8339 GCA_035497095.1 Acetobacteraceae bacterium
GCCGACGCTGCCGGCCCGGCTGGCGCGCGGGCTGTGGCCGATCTACCAGTTCGTCTACAACAAGTGGTATTTCGATGCGCTCTACGACAAGGCGATCACCCGGCCGCTGCTGGCGCTGGCGCGCCAGCTCTGGCAGGTCGGCGACGCCACCCTGATCGACGGCGTGCCGAACGGGCTCGCCTCGCTCACCTCCGGCGGTTCGGCGCAGGCGGTCAAGCTGCAGACCGGCTCCATCGCCGTCTATGCTTTTGCCATGCTGATCGGCCTCGTCGTGCTGGTCAGCGTCTTTCTGCTGTTCCGGTGATCTCATGAACGCGGCTGGCTTTCCCCTCCTCTCGCTGATCACCTTCCTGCCCATGGTGGGCGTGCTGGTGATGATGTTGATCCGCGGCGACGACGCCGTGATCGCCGCCAACGCGCGCTGGACGGCGCTGTGGACCAGCCTGATCACCTTCGCGCTGTCGCTGGTGCTGTGGTCGCATTTCAACCCGGCCGACCCCGGCTTCCAGTTCGTCGAGCAGGCGGACTGGCTGCCGGCCTGGGGCATTACCTACAAGATGGGCGTGGACGGCATCTCGGTGCTGTTCGTGCTGCTCTCCACCCTGCTCACGCCGGTCTGCATCCTGGCCAGCTGGGAGTCGATCCAGAGCCGGGTGCGCGAATACATGATCGCCTTCCTGGTGCTGGAGACGATGCTGATCGGCGTGTTCTCGTCGCTCGATTTCGTCATGTTCTACATGTTCTTCGAGGGCGTGCTGATCCCGATGTATCTGATCATCGGCGGCTGGGGCGGCCCGCGACGGGTCTATGCGGCGGTCAAGTTCTTCCTGTTCACGCTGGCCGGCTCGGTGCTGATGCTGCTGGCGATGCTGGCGATGTGGCACACCGCCGGCACCACCGATATCCCGGCGCTGCTGGCCTATCATTTCCCCGCCAGCATGCAGACCTGGTTGTTCCTGGCACTGTTCGCCAGCTTTGCGGTGAAGGTGCCGATGTGGCCGGTGCATACTTGGCTGCCTGACGCGCATGTGGAGGCGCCGACCGCCGGCTCGGTAATCCTGGCCGGCGTGCTGTTGAAGCTCGGCGCCTACGGGTTCCTGCGCTTCTCGGTGCCGATGCTGCCGCTGGCCTCGGCCTATTTCGCGCCGTTCATCTTCACGCTGTCGGTGGTGGCGATCATCTACACCTCGCTGGTGGCGCTGGCGCAGACCGACATGAAGAAGCTGGTCGCCTATAGCTCGGTGGCACACATGGGTGTGGTTACCATCGGCATCTTCACCATCAACGCGCAGGGGCTGTCGGGCGCATTGATGCAGATGCTGTCGCACGGCATCGTCTCGGCGGCGCTGTTCCTCTGCGTCGGCGTGGTCTACGACCGCATCCATAGCCGCGAGATCGCCCGCTATGGCGGCCTCGCCGAACGCATGCCGGCCTACGCCTTTGCCTTCATGGTGTTCACCATGGCCGGGCTCGGCCTGCCCGGCACGTCCGGCTTCGTCGGCGAGATCCTGGTGATCGTCGGCGCCATGCAGATCAGCTTCTGGCTGGCATTGCTGGGCGGCACCGGGATGATCCTGTCGGCGATCTACCTGCTGTATCTGTATCGCCGGGTGGTGTTCGGGGCGCTGACCAAGGACGACCTGAAGTCGATCCTCGACCTCAACGCGCGTGAAATCGCGATCTTCGCGCCGCTGGTGATCCTGACCATCTGGATGGGCATCTTCCCCGCCCACTTCACCAGCTTCTGGGATGCCAGCGTCGGCGCCATGGTCAGCCACCACCAGACCGCCATGCTCGCCGACCAGGCGGTGAAGCTCGCCGGAGTGATGAAGTGATGGGTGCCGCGGTGATCGACTGGAGCAGCATGAACTGGACGCTGGCGCTGCCCGAGATCGTGCTGGCCTGTTGCGGCATGGCGATCCTGCTGCTCGGCGTCATCGTGCGCGGCAATTTCTTCCGCATGGCCACCATGCTGGTGGTCGGCAGCCTGGTGGTGGCCGGCATCATGGTGGTCACCGGCGGGCAGGGGGTCGGCTTCGCCGGCATGTTCACCGTCGATGCCTATAGCGGCCTGGCCAAGCTGCTGGCGCTCGTCTGCGTCGGCCTCGCGGTGATCACCTCGCTCGACTACAACGAGCACGAGGATCTGCAGCGCTTCGAGTTCCCGGTGCTGATGCTGTTCTCCGCCCTCGGCATGATGCTGATGGCGTCCGCCACCAACCTGATGATGCTCTACATGGGCCTCGAGCTGATGGCCCTGTCGACCTATATCCTGGCCGCCTTCGCGCGCGACGACCTGCGCTCGTCGGAAGCCGGGTTGAAGTATTTCGTGCTCGGCGCGCTGGCCTCGGGGCTGCTGCTCTACGGCCTGTCGCTGGTCTACGGCTTCTCCGGCTCGATGGATTACGCCCAGCTCGGCAAGGCGCTGGCCGACCCGGCGCACGCCTCGCCGGGGTTGATCGTCGGCGTGGTGTTCATGATCGCCGGGCTGTCGTTCAAGATTTCCGCGGTGCCATTCCATATGTGGACACCGGATGTCTACGAGGGCGCGCCGACCCCGATCACCACCTTCCTCGGTTCGGCGCCGAAAGTCGCCGGGCTGGTGCTGCTGATGCGGCTGCTGGCCACCCCGTTCGGCCATCTGCTGATGGAGTGGCAGCAACTGATCGTGCTGATCTCGATCGCCTCGATGCTGCTCGGCACGCTCGGCGCCATCGGCCAGCGCAACTTCAAGCGCATGATGGCATATTCCACCATCGGCCACGTCGGCTACATGCTGATCGGGCTGGCCGCCGGCACCCAGGACGGCATCCGCGGCGCGCTGATCTACCTGGTCATCTACGTATTCATGTATATTGGCACCTTCGCGCTGATCACCGCGATGCGCCGGCGTGGCCGCGCGGTGGAGAGCATCGCCGATCTCGGCGGGCTCGGCCGCACCGACCCGCTGATGGCGATGGGGTTCGCCATCTTCATGTTCAGCATGGCCGGCATCCCGCCGCTGTCGGGGTTCTGGGGCAAGTATTTCGTGTTCGCCGCCGCGGTGAACGCGAATATGTGGACGCTGGCGATCCTCGGCGTGCTGATCAGCGTGATGGGTGCGTTCTATTACATCCGCGTTATCAAGGTGATCTACTTCGACGAGGCGCGCCCGGCCTTCGACCCGCGCCCGGCCTCGCTGTCGTTCGTCGCTGCGATCGGCGGGCTGGTCACCACCTTCTTCTTCGTGTTCCCGGCGCCGATCGTCGCCGCCGCCGAGGCCGCCGCCAAGGTGCTGTTCAGGTGAGCGAGGCGGCCCTGGCCCCGCTCTCCATCGCTGGCGGCTGGCGGCTGGCGGTGCATGACAGCCTGCCCTCCACCTCCGACCTGTGCCGCGCCCTGGCGCGGGACGGTGAGCCGGATGGGCTTGCGGTGTTGGCCCGCCGACAGACCGCCGGGCGCGGCAGCAATGGCCGCTGCTGGGTCTCGCCCGCCGGCAACATGTATCTCTCGGCCCTGCTGCGCCCGCCCGGCCCGGCGCGTGAGGCCGGGCAATGGTCGCTGCTGGCCGGCATCGCTTTGGCCGAGGCAGCCGCCGCCCTGCTGCCCGCCGACGCCCCGCTCGCGCTCAAATGGCCGAACGACCTGCTGCTGGGAGGCGCCAAGCTGGCCGGGATCCTGATCGACAGCAGTGCCGCCCAGGGGGGGCTCGACTGGCTGGTGATCGGCATCGGCGTCAATCTCGCCAGCGCGCCGAGCCTCGCCGACCGCGCCACCACCTGCCTCGCCGACCACACTCTCGCGCCCACCCCCGAGTCGATGGCCGCCGCCGTGCTGGCCCGCCTCGCGCATTGGCGCGCCGTGCATGACGCCGAGGGTTTCGCGCCGATCCGCGCCGCCTGGACCGCCTGGGGCGCCCGCCTGCCGGGCTTCGCCGGACTGTCCGACTCCGGCGCGCTGCTCACGGTCGGGGCCTAGCGCCATGCTGCTGGTGATCGACGCGGGCAACACCAACGTGGTGATGGCGATCCACGACGCCGATGGCTGGCGCGGCACCTGGCGCATCGCCACCGACCCGCAGCGCACGTCGGACGACTACGCCGTCTGGCTGCTCACCCTGCTCACCCTCTCCGGCCTCAAGCGCGATGACGTCTCCACCGCGGTGATCGGCACCGTCGTCCCGGCCGCGCTCTACCACCTGCGCCGCCTGTGCCGCGACTGGTTCGCCGTCGAACCGCTGGTCGCCCGCGCGACGCTCGACTGGGGCTTCGAGATCCGCGTCGACCAGCCCGAGGAGGTCGGCGCCGACCGCCTGCTGAACGCGCTGGCCAGCCATCAGCGCTACACAGGCCCGCTGGTGGTGATCGATTTCGGCACCGCCACCACCTTCGACGTGGTGGATCGCGACGGCGCCTATCTCGGCGGCGTCATCTCGCCCGGCATCAACCTGTCGATCGAGGCGCTGCACCGTGCCGCCGCCCGCCTGCCGCGCATCGGCATCGGCCGGCCGCAGGCGGTGATCGGCCGTTCCACCGTGCCGGCAATGCAATCGGGCATCTACTGGGGCTACGTGGCGATGATCGAGGGGCTGGTCGCCCGCATCCAGGCCGAATACGGCGAGCGGCTGAAGGTGATCGCCACCGGCGGCCTCGCGCCGCTGCTGGCCGAGGGCACCACGATCATCGAGCATATCGACGCCGATCTGACGCTCGATGGGCTGCGCATGTTGGCGGCGCGCAACCCCATCCCCACATTATCAAGGGACAGGATGCGCGTGGCCGACCAGGAGTAGCCTCCGGCTGCGCCGCGCCGCCTCCCACGAGATTGAATTTGCTGGGCCTTCCGCCCGGCCATGTTGGAACTGAAAGTAAAATATGGACGCGTCAAGCGGCGATCTGGCGTTCCTGCCTTTGGGCGGGACGGGCGAGATCGGGATGAATCTGAACCTCTACCGCTATGCGGGCAGATGGTTGGCGGTGGATTGCGGCATCGGCTTCGGTGGCGCCGAGCACCCGGAAGTCGATGTGATGATGCCCGACCCGGCGTTCATCGCCGAGCGGCGGGACAAGCTGGTCGGCCTGGTGATCACCCACGCGCATGAGGACCATATCGGTGCCGTGGCTTGGCTGTGGCCGCAACTGCGCTGCCCGGTCTATGCCACGCCGTTCGCCGCCGCGGTGCTGCGTCGCAAGCTGGGCGAGGCGCAACTGCTCAATGACGTCAAATTGCACGTCATCCCGGCCGGCGGCAGCTTCGAGTTGGCGCCGTTCAAGCTGCAATTCATCCGCATGGCGCATTCCATCCCGGAATCGCAGGCGCTGGTGATCCGCACCGCCGCCGGCACCGTGCTGCACACCGGCGACTTCAAGCTGGACCCCGAGCCGCTGGTCGGCCCGCCGACCGACGAGGCGGCATTGCAGGCGCTCGGCGACGAAGGCGTGCTGGCGATGGTCTGCGACAGCACCAACGCGATGGTCGAGGGCCATTCCGGCAGCGAGGGCGATGTCCGCCGCAGCCTGGCCGCGCTGATCCGCGGCATCAAGGGCCGGGTCGCGGTGAGCTGCTTCGCCAGCAATGTGGCGCGTGTCGAATCGGTGGCGCTGGCCGCCCGCGCCGCCGGCCGCAGCGTCGCCCTGGTCGGCCGCAGCCTGCGCAACATCGAGGGCGCCGCGCGCGAATGCGGCTACCTGAAGGGCATCGCGCCGTTCCTCTCCGAGGACGAGGCCAACGACGTGGCCGACGAGCACCTGGTCATGCTGGTCACCGGCAGCCAGGGCGAGCCGCGCAGCGCGCTGGCCCGCATCGCCATGGACACCCATCCGCGCATCGAGTTGGGCGAGGGCGACACCGTCATCTTCAGCAGCCGGGTGATCCCCGGCAACGAGCGGGCGATCGGCACCATGCAGGACCATCTGGTGCGCCGCGGCGTCGAGCTGATGACCGATGCCGACCATATGGTGCACGTCTCCGGCCATCCGGCACGCGACGAGCTGCGACGGCTCTACAAGCTGGTGCGGCCGCGCTACAGCGTGCCGGTGCATGGCGAATGGCGCCACCTGTCGGCGCACGCGGCACTGGCGCAGGAAGGCCAGGTGACGCCGGTGCTGATCGAGGACGGCGACATCCTCAGCCTCTCCCCCGGCCGCCCCGAAGTGACCGACAGCGCGCCGGTCGGCCGGCTGGTGCTGGACGGCAACCGGCTGATGCCGATGCAGGGCGGCGTGATGGGCGCCAGGCGCCGCATGCTGTATAATGGTCTTATCGTCGCCTCGTTGGCAGTGGACGGCGAGGGACGGTTGCGCGGCAACCCGAAAGTGACCGCCCCCGGGTTGTTCGACCCCGAGGACCCGCAGACCGCACGCATCACCGCCGACCTGACCCAGGCGCTGGCGGAGTTGCCGGCCGCGACGAGGCGTGACGATGCGACGCTCACCGAAGCCGCCCGCACCGCGTTGCGCCGCGCGCTCGGGCGGCGGTTGCAGAAGCAGCCGCTGGTCGATGTGCACCTGATCCGGGTCTGAGGAGCAAAAGCAGCATGAGCGCGTTTACCGGTTCGGCGATGTACCTGATCATCTGGTGGATCGTGCTGCTGGCGGTGATCCCGATCTTCACCCGCCCGGTCGCAGCCCCCGACCCGGCGAGCGGGATGCGCGGCGTGCCGCAGAAGCTGCGGCTCGGCAGGATCGTGCTGATCACCTCGCTGGTCAGCGCGGTGATCTGGCTCGGCGTCGATCTGCTGATCAGCAGTTCCTGGATGAGCTTCCGCAGCGGCCCGTGGGCGTTGCAGATGGATTGAGTTCCGGGCGGTGCAAGCAGCGTCACGGACAGGAGAGGATTTCCTCCTCATCCTGCCGTGAGACTGGCGTTTCCTCCCTAAACCTGGCCCGATTCATCCGCCGCTCGAATTCCGGATGGTTGGACCTTGTCTTTAAGTAACCGCCCGCCGCCGGTGGTGTCACGTAATTTCGTCTGAAACTGCCGTATTTTTGGCGTTTTTATGCGTCGCTCGATTGTGCGTTGCACCATTTCTTGCAAATTCGGATGCTGCGACGCACAATAATTCCCCGCCCGGCGGCACTGGCGACAGCGCCCGCCAGCCTGTAGGGTCCGCTTCCCGCCGCCCCGAACAATGGACCGTAACCGCGATGCGTCTCTCCCGCAGCCTTGTGCCGACGATGAAGGAAACCCCTGCCGAAGCGCAGATCGCCTCGCACCGGCTGATGCTGCGCGCCGGCCTGGTGCGCCAGACCTCGGCCGGCATCTATGCCTGGCTGCCGGCCGGGCTTCGCGTGCTGCACAACATCGCCCAGATCGTGCGCGAGGAGCAGAACGCCTCCGGCGCGCAGGAAGTGCTGATGCCGACCATCCAGTCCGCCGATCTGTGGCGGCAGAGCGGGCGGTATGATGCCTACGGCCCAGAGATGCTGCGCATCAAGGACCGCCACGATCGCGACATGCTGTACGGCCCGACCAACGAGGAGATGATCACCGACCTGTTCCGCCAGTCGGTGAAATCGTACCGGGAATTGCCGCAAAATCTGTACCATATCCAGTGGAAGTTCCGCGACGAGGTGCGCCCGCGCTTCGGCGTGATGCGCGGCCGCGAGTTCCTGATGAAGGACGCCTATTCGTTCGACATGGACCATGCCGGCGCGCAGCATCAACTGATGCGAGACGATCTCGGCTTCCTTGGGCGTCTCACGCAGCGTGGGCAGGAAGTAACGGCTGAGACGCAATGGACCCTCCTTACGGGAAACGCGCCGGATTCGATTGGTTTCCTATAGCGCAACACGGCGCAAAGTGGAGCGGCTAAAGCGCGCCATAAGTGTGCGATTCTTGGGCAAATGCGTGGCGCTGCAATGGATTTGGGCAATCATGCGATGAGCGTCCGGCTCGGGCGAAGACCATGTAAAGATGGAGGGATTGCCGTGCAGAATCCACTTGGCAGGCCTGGAATCATTAAGTAGGGTCCGTGGCCATAAGAACACAGGCAACCACAAGTTGCCGGACGTCGACAACGTCAAGGGAGGAGCGCTGGCTGCCACTTCACAGTGTGCCTAAGACCAGTGTATTGTCGAACAAACTCATCAAAGCAGGGCCTTGGCCCTGCTTTTTTCATTGGCGCGTGAACTCCAGATGGCAAGCTCTTGTGATTTCACGGAAATCGCGACCTGAACAACGCTGCTCAGTGCTGCGCGGAGCGCAGTAACGCCCCGCTCAAAGCGGGTTGCTCCGCCCGATGGCGCCACCGTCCTTCGCGGTAGACGATCCTGCGCGCCGGCGACGCGCCGTCAGCTCCAGTACTCGATGAGCCAGTCGGTGCTCAGGAGCCACAGCATCAGGGACGTGAACGGAACCGA
>DATJEA010000336.1:0-3102 GCA_035497095.1 Acetobacteraceae bacterium
CTGGGTGCCACCTACGTGGTGCGGCATGGGCGCGGCTATTCCCGGTTCGACCGCGTGGCCTACGGCATCGCCAGCAGCCTGGTGCAATATGTGCCCGGCGATGACCCGGTGAAACTGTCCCGCCTGCATCTGCACAACATATCCGGCCGCGCCCGGACGCTCACCGTATCCGCCTATGTGGAGTGGGTGCTCGGCGCCTCCCGCACCGCCACCGCCGCCTTCGTGACGACCGAGATCGATGGCCAGACCGGCGCGATGTTCGCGCATAATCCATGGCATGCCGCCAACGCCGGGCGGGTCGCGTTCGCCGACCTCGGGGGCAGGCCGGCCGGCTGGACCGGCGATCGGCGCGAGTTCATCGGCCGCAACGGCGGGCTGGACTCCCCGGCGGGCGCCGCCGGCCCGGCGCTGTCCGGGCGGGTCGGCGCCGGGCTGGACCCGTGCGGCGCGATGCAGACCACGCTGCTGCTGCCGCCCGACGCCCGTGTCGAGGTGGTATTCCTGCTCGGGGAAGCCGCCAGCCAGGACGCGGCGCGCGCGCTGATCGGCAAGTATCGCGCCGCCGACCTCGATGCCGTGCTGGCCGGGGTTGGCCGGCTGTGGGACGGCGTGCTGGGCGCGGTGGCGGTGCGAACGCCGGACCGGGCGATGGACATCATGCTGAACGGCTGGCTGCTCTACCAGACGCTGGCCTGCCGGGTCTGGGCGCGGGCCGGCTTCTACCAGGCCAGCGGGGCATACGGATTCCGCGACCAGTTGCAGGACGGCATGGCGCTGACCGCTTCCCGCCCGGACCTGGTGCGCCAGCACCTGCTGCGGGCGGCGGGGCGGCAGTTCGTCGAGGGTGACGTGCAGCACTGGTGGCTGCCGGACTCCGGCATGGGCGTTCGCACCAGGATTTCCGACGACTGCGCCTGGCTGGCGACCGCCGTGGCGCATTATGTCGAGGCGACCGGCGACGCGGCGGTGCTCGATGAACCGGCGGGCTTCCTGGATGCTCCGGTGCTGCGGGAGGCCGAGCACGACCGGTTCTTCACCCCCGCCGCCGCCGGCGAGGGCGGGACGCTGTTCGAGCATTGCGCGCGGGCACTCGACCACAGCCTGGCGATCGGCGCCCACGGCCTGCCGCTGATGGGCACCGGGGACTGGAACGACGGCATGAGCCGGATCGGCGAGCGCGGCCAGGGCGAGAGCGTATGGCTCGGCTGGTTCCTGCACGCCGCCCTGCTGGCGATGGCGCCGCTGGCCGAGGCGCGGGGCGACCGGCGCGCCGCCGTCTGGCGCAGCCATGCCGCGGCGCTGCAGCCGGCGCTGGAGGCGGCCTGGGATGGCGCGTGGTATCGCCGCGCCTATTACGACGACGGCACACCGCTCGGGTCGCACGACGATGCGGAATGCCGGATCGATGCCATCGCGCAGTCCTGGGCGGTGCTGTCGGGCGTGGCGCCGCGCGACCGGGCGGCGACGGCGATGGCCTCGCTGGACCGCGAACTGGTGCGGCCCGAGGCCGGGCTGATGCTGCTGCTGGCGCCGCCGTTCGACCAGACACCGCGCGACCCCGGCTACATCAAGGGCTATCCACCGGGCCTGCGGGAGAATGGCGGCCAATACACCCATGCCGCTGCCTGGACGGTGCTGGCGACCGCGGCGCTGGGCGACGGCGACCGGGCGGCGATGCTGTTCGGCCTGCTCAACCCGATCCGCCGCGCCTTGACCCAGGACGCTGCCGACCGTTCCAAGGTGGAGCCGTATGCGGCGGTGGCGGACGTGTATTCGGTGCCGCCGCATGTCGGCCGCGGCGGCTGGTCATGGTACACCGGGTCCGCCGGATGGCTGCAGCGGGCGGCCATCGAGGGCATCCTGGGCCTGCGCATCCACGGCACCACGCTGCGCATCGACCCCTGCATTCCGCGCGGCTGGCCGGGGTTCGAGGCGACGATTATCTGGCGTTCGGCCCATTACCGCGTCGTGGTCGGTAATCCGGGCAAGCTGTGCCGCGGCGTCGGCTCGATCCGGCTGGACGGCGCGGAGGCGGCGGTTGGACCGGTGCCGTTGTGCGATGACGGCGGCACGCATCTGATCGAGGTAACGCTCGATGGAAAGGCAGACTTATGACCATCAGCCCGCGCGCCGGCAAGCTGCTGCCGCCATCGGCGCTGCTGGACGTGTCGCGCCTGATCACCCTTCGCCGGCAGCTTCAACGAGGCGCATATCCTGGCGATCAGCCAGGCGCTCTGCCGGCATCGCCGCGCGGCGGGCGTGGACGGGCCGCTGTTCATCGGCATCGATACACATGCCCTCTCTCGCCCCGCTTTGGCCACCGCGCTGGAGGTGTTCGCCGCCAACGGGGTGGACGCGTTCATCGACCAGCACGACGACCACACGCCGACCCCGGTCATCTCGCACGCCATCCTGGCCTATAGCTGGGCGGAGCAGGGTCCCGGAATCCGGCCGAGCCATTTCACCGTCGAGAACATGCCGAAGCGGTTGGCGGCATTGTCGAGCGACCCCTGGGATGGCTTCCGCGCGGCCGCCGTTCCGCTGCAAGTTCGTCGCGCCGGGAAGGAGAGGGCCGTCCAATCCTCTCCTCCACGAACCGCTGCGGCGGGGAGAAATTCAGTTTGAGCGCTCTGTTCGGTCACGACATTCAAACCGGATAGCCAGCAGATCGCTTTGAAATCGGGGGCGAGATCAACCGATGTGGCCGCTCTGCGAGTTGCCGGTGGCGCGTTATTTTGGTTTGGATCTGCCCTCAGAGGCGATGCTCTTCTTGAGCGCGTCCATGATGTTGATGACGTTGCTCGGAGCAGCTTCCGTCTCGGTCTTTGCCATGGCGGCCCGTTTGCGCCCCTTCTTCTTGGCCGCGATGATGTCGAGAAGCTTCGCCTGCACGGGGTCGCCAAGCATGTCCGGAGTCCAGGGTGAGGTGCGGTTTGCAAGCTTCTTTCTGTTCACAAAAAGAAGAACTTCCTTGCCTTCAGTCGTCGTCATCCGGCCGGCGCACCAGCACCTCGCGCTTGCCGACATGGTTGGCCGGGCCGACGATCCCTTCCTTCTCCATCTGCTCGATCAGCTTGGCGGCGCGGTTGTAGCCGATCTGCA
>DATJEA010000337.1:0-11114 GCA_035497095.1 Acetobacteraceae bacterium
TATGGCCAAGCCGGGCGGCGGAGTGCAGGGCTTCAACGTCGATCTGTTCACCGAGGCGGCCAAGCGCATGGGCCGCGGCATCATCATCGACAACACCACCTTCTCCGGCCTGATCCCCGGCCTGCTGTCCGGCCGCTACGATTTCATCGCCGCGCCGACCACGGTGACCAAGCAGCGCGCCGAGAGCCTGCTGTTCACCGCCGGCTATATGTGGACCGAGTTGCAGTTCGGCATCAAGAAGGGCTCGGCGCCGCTGAAATCCTGGGCCGACCTCAAAGGCAAGGCGGTGGCGGTCAACAAGGGCACGCCGTATGAGACGATGTCCAAGCAGAAGGCGCCCGAGATCGGCTTCACCGTGCAAGTCTACGACACCCAGCCCGATGCCATCCAGGCGGTGCTGTCCGGCCGCGCCTATGCCACGGTCGCCGGCAACACCACCATCCTGTATGCCGCCAAGCAGAACCCCAACTTCGTCGCCGACCTCACGCTCACCGACACCCGCGCCCACTGGGCGGCGCCGTTCCGCAAGGACGAGGTGGCGTTGCGCAACCAGATGCAGGACGTGCTGGACTGCATGAAGAAGGACGGCACCATCGACAAGCTGTCGCAGAAATGGTTCGGCTACACCCCAAAGCCGACCGACCTGCAGAACGTCATCACCCCGGGCTATGGCGTCCCCGGCATGCCCGGCTATGACCCGACCCCGCATCCGCTGCATTGCAAGGGCTGATGGCTGAGCCCGCCCATCCGGCGATCATCGACGCGGTCGCCATCCACAAGCATTTCGGCGCCCTGCACGTGTTGAAGGGCGTCGATCTGGCGGTGGCGGAGCGCGAGCTGGTGTTCGTGATCGGCCCGTCCGGCTCCGGCAAATCCACGCTGCTGCGCTGCCTCAACCGGCTGGAACAACCCAGCTCCGGCAGCATCACGGTGGACGGCATCGACATGCTGAGCCCGAAGACCGACATCAACCACGCCCGCCAGCGGATCGGCATGGTGTTCCAGTCGTTCAACCTGTATCCGCACATGACCGCGCTGGGCAACGTCGCGCTGGCCTTGCGCAAGGTCGCCGGCAAGCCGCGCGCCGAGGCCAAGCGGCTGGCCGGCGCGGCGCTGGAGCGGGTCGGCCTGGCCGATCGCGCCGGGCATCACCCGCTGCAACTCTCCGGCGGCCAGCAGCAGCGCGTCGCCATCGCGCGGGCGATCGCGCTGGAACCGCGGGTGATGCTGTTCGACGAGCCGACCAGCGCGCTGGACCCGGAACTGGTCGGCAGCGTGCTGGCGGTGATGCGCGAACTGCGCGAGAGCGGCATGACGATGGTGGTGGTCTCGCACGAGATGGGCTTCGCCCGCGCCGCAGCCGACCGCGTGGTGTTCATGGACGAAGGCGCCATCATCGAGCAGGGGCCGCCGGCGGCGATCTTCGAAGCGCCGCAGCATGAGCGGACGCGGGCGTTTATCAGCCAGATCCAGCGGCATTGATGGCAGCGGGGAAGAAGGCACTTCTTTTTGTGAACAAAAAGAAGCAAAAGAACTTTCTATCCATTGGAGTGTACGCGATCTTCGCGACTCCGCCGTTGCAAGGCGAATGGTTTTTTTGGTTCTTTTCTTGCAAAAAAAGAACTCCTTGCTGATGGCCACCTCCGAAACCTTCCTCGGCGTTTTCTTCAATACGAAGATCATGCTGCAAGCGCTGCCGGACATCCTGGCCGGCATGGTCGTCACCATCGAGATCGCGCTGCTGGTGGTGGTCACCGGCCTGGCCTGCGGGCTGGCGCTGGCGCTGATCCGGTCGCTGGCCATCCGGCCGCTCAACTGGCTGATTATTTTTACTGTCGACCTGTTCCGCGCGCTGCCGCCGCTGGTCATCATCGTGCTGTTCTATTTCGGCTTGCCGAACCTCAACCTCACGCTCTCCGGCTTCATCTGCACCTGGATCAGCCTGTCGCTGGTGCTGATGGCGTTTTCCGAGGAGATCTTCTGGGCCGGCATCACCGCCGTTGCCCGCGGCCAGTGGGAGGCGTCGCGCTCCACCGGGCTGTCGTTCGGCCAGACGCTGTTTCACGTGGTGCTGCCGCAGGCGCTGCGCATCACCATCCCGCCGCTGACCAATCGCACCATCGCGATCACCAAGAGCACGGCGCTCGCCTCGGTGGTGGCGGTGAACGAGATTCTCGGCGCCGCCTCCTCGGCGGTGTCGAACACCTACAACCCCTCGCCGCTGACCATGGCGGCGATCGCCTATCTGGCGATCTTCCTGCCGGTCGTCGTGTTCGGCCGCTGGATCGAGACGCGGTTCGCATGGAAGAAATGAGCGCCGGGGCCGCGCGATGATCGAGAATTTCTTCAATCCGGCGATTCTCGCCTCCGCCTGGCGCATCCTGCTGGCCGGGCTGGAGAACACCGTGCTGCTGTCGCTGCTGGTGGTGCCGCTGGGGGTGATCGGCGGCGTGGTGCTGGCGTCGCTGGCCGGCATCCGCCATGCGCTGGTGCGCTGGCCGCTGATGGCCTGGGTGGATTTCTTCCGCGCCTTCCCGCCGCTGGTGCTGCTGATCTTTCTCTACGCCGGCCTGCCGTTCGCCGGCATCGAACTCGGCGGCTTCGGCTGCGTCGCCATCGCTTTCCTGCTGAACACCAGCGCCTATTACGGCGAGGTGCTGCGCGCCGGGATCGAGAGCGTCCCCGGCGGGCAGACCGAGGCGGCCCGCTCCACCGGCCTCTCCGGGCTGCAAACCATGCTCTGGGTGGTGCTGCCGCAGGCGGTGCGCAACGTGCTGCCGGACCTGCTGTCCAACACGCTGGAGGTGGTCAAGCTGACCTCGCTGGCCAGCGTTGTCGCGGTGCCCGAGTTGCTGTTCCAGGCGCGGCAGGCGCAGAGCCTCAGCTATAACCCGACGCCGATCATGGCGGCGGCGATCATCTATTTCCTGCTGCTCTGGCCGCTGGTCCGGCTGCTGTCGCGGCTGGAAAACCGGGCCTTGGCGGCACGGCAATAGCGCTCAGAAAATCGACCAGCCGCGGCTGCCTGCCATCGCGCCGAAGATGGTCACCAGACTCAGCACCAACAGCACCCAATGCGCCCTGTGCAACCGGCGGAACGCGAGCTCCGGCTGCCGTGCCGCCAACTGCGCGAAATGGCGATGCACGATGAACGGTTCGGCGATGAACAGCGCGAAGGCGAACAGCGTCCACACCATCACCATGGCGTGCATCCACCAGAATTGGAGGCTCTCGAACCGGCTCCACAGATCGAGCCGCCAGGCCATGTACAGCCCGGTGGCGCCGACCACGAGTACCGCACTGCGCGCCTGCCAGGCGAAGCGGCTCTGGATCGCGTGCAGCGCCGCCAGCCGGTCGGCGCCGAACTCGCCCCGCCGCAGCCCCGGCAGCACCACCGCGGTCACCATCCAGACACCGCCGATCCAGATCACCACGCCCAGCACATGCAGCGCGCGGGCGATAATCACGTCGGTCATGGCCTAGCGCGGTTCGATCCGGGCGCGCTGATGCCGGCGTTGCTGAGGGTCATGCTATGCTCCTGCGACATTGGGCCGGGAAACCCTATACCGGCTGGCACCGACACTGATTGCGCCGCAGCAACCCGCTGCGATTTTTCCGGGGATGTGGAGTAGGCCTGGGCGATGGACAGCGATTTCCGGGTATCGGCCCGCCAGCTTCCGACGATTGCGCTGCTGGCCGGCGTTCCGGCCGGCGACCTGGCGGAGTTCGCGGCGACCGCGCATTCCCGCCGCTTGCAGGCCGGCGAGCGGGTGTTTCACCAGGGCGATACCGAGGTCCGGGTGCACGCGGTGCTCGAAGGCAGCGTGCGGATTTCCCAAGCCGGGCATGACGGCGCCGAGGTGGTGATGCGCTTTATCGGCCCCGGCCAGGTGTTCGGCGCGGTCGCGCTGTTCACCGACGGGTATTATCCGGCGGACGCCACCGCCCTGGTCGAGACCGTCGAGACCAGTTGGAGCGAAGCCGAGTTCTTTCGGCTGATGGCAGTGCACCCCTGCGTCGCGATCAACGCCATCCGCATGATCGGCCGCCGCCTGCAGGAGGCGCAGCACCGCATCCGCGAGATCGCCACGCAGAGCGCCGAGCGCTGCATCGGCCATGCGCTGCTCCGCCTCGCGCGCAGTTCCGGCCGCAAGACGGCGGAGGGCATCGAGATCCTGTTCCCGCTGCGCCGCCAGGACGTGGCCGACATCGCCGGCACCACCCATTTCACCGTCAGCCGGGTGCTGGCCGGCTGGGAGAAGGCCGGGCTGGTGGTGAGCCGGCAGCAGACCATCACGCTGCGCCGAATCGAGGCACTGCGCAAAATCGCCGAAGCGGTTTGAACCGCCGCCCCGCCGCGATCCGGCAAAAGGCGGCCGATACCCAACGGCTTGCCGATACGCTATGACTCGGGCAAGGCCGAATCAGGGGTGCCACCCGGGGCGGCGACAATCAGGCGAAGGTCCGGGGCCGGGCCCCACCGCGCCTGCGTATGGGGAACGCGACGTGAACGAAGAAGACCTTGGCTACCTGCCGGCGACCGAACTGGCGCCGATGATCCGACAGAAGAAAATCTCGCCGGTCGAGGTGATGACCGCGCTGCTGTCGCGGATGGACAAGCTTGAGCCGAAGATCAACGCGATGGCGGCGATCGACCCGGAATTATCGCTGGCCCGCGCCAGGGCGGCCGAGCAGGCGCTGATGGGCGGCGGCCCGCTCGGCCGGCTGCACGGCCTGCCGGCGACCATCAAGGACCTCGCCTGGACCGTGGACTACAACACCGAATCCGGCAGCTTCATGCAGCAGGGCTTTCGCGCCCCGATCGACGCGCCGTTCGTCACCCGGCTGAAGGATGCCGGCGCGGTGCTGGCCGGCAAGACCACTACCTCGGAATTCGGTTGGACCGGCGTCTCGCGCAGCCCGCTCACCGGCATCACCTCCAATCCGTGGAAGCAGGGCTACAATGCCGGCGCCTCCTCGGCCGGCGCCGGGGCAGCGGCAGCAGCCGGCTATGGCGCGCTGCATCAGGGCAGCGACGGCGCCGGCTCGATTCGTATGCCATCGCATTTCTGCGGCATTTTCGGCATCAAGCCGAGTTTCGGCCGGGTGCCGTATCATCCGGTCTCGGTCGGCGATTTCACCTCACATTGCGGCCCGATGGCGCGCAGTGTCGCCGACGCCGCGCTGATGCTGGAGGTGATGGCCGGGCCGCACCCGCTCGATCACACCACATTGGAGGCCTGGCCCGGCGACTATACCGGCCGTCTCAATGACGGCGTGAAGGGCGCCCGCGTGGCATTCAGCGCGGATCTCGGCCATGCCAGGGTGGACCCCGAAGTGGCCGAACTGGTGCGCGCCGCCGCCGAACGCTTCGCGGCCGGCGCCGGCGTGGCGATGGAGGACGTGGTGCCGGCCTGGGGCAAACTGGGCCCCGACCTGGGCCGCGGGTTCTGGGCCGCGCATATGGCCCGGATGGAGCCGAAACTGGCGCAATGGGAGTCGAAGATGGACCCCGGCCTGGTCGCCTGCATCCGCTCCGGCCGCAACGTGTCGATCGCCGAATACCTTGCCCTCAAGGAGCGCAAGCACGCCTACATCGCGGCCATCCACCAGTTCTTCACCAAGTGGGATTTCCTGATCACGCCGACCGTCTCGGTCGCCGCTTTCCCGGCCGAGCGGCTGATGCCGGAGCACTGGCCGCAGCATGACTGGGACTGGCTGCAATGGGCGGAATTCTCCTACCCGTTCAACATGTCGTGGAACCCGGCCGCCACCGTGCCGTGCGGCTTCACCAAGGCCGGGCTGCCGGTCGGCATGCAGATCGTCGGCAAGCGGTTCGATGACCTCGGCGTGCTGCAGGCCAGCCGCGCATTCGAATGCATCCAGCCCTGGGCCGACAAGAAACCCGCGATGGCCTGGTAGCGCGATGTTCGAGGTGAAGCCGATCGGGGTGCTGCACACGCCGTGGCGCAGCACCTCGGACTGCCCTCGCAACGGGCGGCGGGCCGATCCGCCGCCGCTCTGCACCGCCGAACTGCTGCCGGAATATCTCGACGGCCTGCATTCCATCGAGGGCTATACCCATCTGATCCTGCTGTATTGGCTGGATCGCGCGGGTAAGCCGGAGATGATCTTCACGCCGCCCGGCCACGACCAGCCACGCGGCACCTTCGCCACCCGCACGCCGCGCCGGCCGAACCCGATCGGCCTGTCGGTGGTGAAGTTCGAGGGGCTGGACGACCAGCGCCGGCTGCTGGTGCGCTATCTCGACTGCGTCGACGGCACGCCGCTGGTCGACATCAAGCCCTATCTGCGCACCACCGATAGCGAGCCGGAGGCCAGCATGGGCTTCCAGACCAACCGCACACGGTAAGGTCTTCTTTTTGTGAACAAAAAGAAGCAAAAAAGATTTTTAAGGCGCTTCGCGCCCCTGGCATTGGAGACTCCGACCTCTCCGCCCGTCGGGTGTTGCAAGGCGGTTGAGTTTTTTGCGCGCTTTTTTACAAAAAAGCGCTCCTTTCCTTGCTTTCGAACGCCGAAAACCGCAGCACTGTAGCAGGAAACCCGCATGCCCCGCCCCGCCCGCCGCATCCCCGCCGCACGTGCCATGATCACCGCGCCGCAGCCCGAGGCGGTGGAGGCCGGCACCGCGATGCTGGCCGCCGGCGGCAACGCGGTCGATGCGGTGCTGGCCTGCGCGTTCACCCAGGGTGTGGTGGACCCGATGATGTGCGGCGTCGCCGGACTCGGCACGATGCAGATCTTCGACCCGAAAACCGGCCGCAACCTGGTGATCGACGGCCTCTCCACCTGCCCGGCCGGCTGCACGCCGGAGATGTGGGCGGGTATCTTCGAGGGTGAGTGCTCAGACGGTTACGGCTACATGTTGAAAGGCCGAGTGAACGAACTCGGCCATCGCGCTGTTACGACGCCCGGCATTCTGCGCGTGTTCGGCCGGGCTCATGCCGAGTTTGGCCGGGCGAAATGGACCGACCTGTTCGCGCCCGCGATCGGCGTCGCCGAAGCCGGCTGGGCGGTCCGCCCGCATGTCGCCGGCGTGTTCGCCACCGACGAGGCGCCCTATGGCCGGCTGGCCTACGCCGCCAAGCTGGGCCACACCGAGGAGGGCCGCGCGCTGTACCTGCGCCCCGATGGCAGCCCGAAGCGGCTCGGCGACCTGGTGCGCAACCCCAATCTCGCCGGAACCCTGCGCACGCTCGCGGCGGAGGGCGTCGAGGCCTTTTACACCGGCAGCATCGCGGCCAGGATCGTCGCCGATATGCGGGCGCATGGCGGGCTGCTGTCGGCCGCCGACCTGGCCGGCTTCCGCGCAACCGAGTCCGCCCCGCTGGAAATCAGCTATCGCGGCCGCCGCATCGCCGCCCCGCGGCCGCCAGCCGGCGGCATCATGGTGGCCGAGATGCTGCGCATCCTGGAGCGCTTCGATCTCGCGGCACTGGGCCACAACACGCCGGAATATATCCGCGTCGTCGCCGAAGCGATGAAGATCGCCGGGCGCGACAAGGACGAGCATATCGGCGACCCCGCCTTCGTGCCGCCGCCGCTCGATATGCTGCTGTCCGACGCCTACGCCGATGCCTGCGCCGCTCGCATCCGCGCCGGCGACAAGGCCAGCCTGACCCGGGCTGCCGGCGACGGCAAGCACACCACCACCATCTCGGCGGTCGATGCCGACGGCATGGTGGTCTCGGTGACCCACACGCTCGGCCTGCCCTCCGGAGTGATCCCGCCCGGCACCGGCTTCATGCTGAATGGTGCCATGAACTGGTACGACCCGCGCCCCGGCCGCGCCGGCTCGATCGCCCCCGGCAAGCGCCGCTTCTCGTCGCTGTCGCCGACCATCGTGTTCGAGGGCGACACCCCCGTGCTGACCCTGGGCGCACCTGGCGGCGCCTGGATCGGGGTTGCCATCCTGCAGGTGCTGCTGAACGTGCTGGAATTCGGCATGGGCATGCAGGAGGCGATCAGCGCGCCCCGCTTCTCCGCCACCACCGATACCATCGACATCTCCAACCGCATTCCGCGCGCCACCCAGAAGGCCGTGGAAGCCATGGGCTATGCGGTAAAGCGCTATCCTGGCGGCTTCGTGTTCGCCGGCGTGCATGGCATTTCCATGTGGGACGGCAGGCTGGAAGGCGGCGCCGACCCGCAGCGCGACGGCTATGTCGGCGAGGTGGCGTGATGGCCGAGGTGATCGCGCTGCCGGAACGCGGCTTTCGCTTCGTTAAAGGCGTGTTCCAGTATTCCGCCGCGGTGGCCGCCCTGCCCGGCTGGCGCATCGAGCGCGCCCGCTTCGCAAACCCGGTGAAACTTACCGAGGGTTTCGCACGGATCGCGGCGCATCTGCATGGCCTCGGCCTGCCGCCCACCGCGTTCGCCGCCTGCGAACTGCGCTCCCCGGCGCCGTTCTCGCAAGCCGGCTTCGAGGCGTTCAACCGCGAGTATTACGGCGTGCTGCAAAACTGGGGCGTGCCGGTGGCCGGCGACAACCCGGTGGCGCGCGCCAATGTCTGCCCCGAACTCGACCCGCCCGAGGCGCCGAGTTTTCACGCCTTCAGCTACGCGCGGCCGGCCGACGACCCGCTGCTCTCGTTCGTGATCGCCGGCAGCGGCGAGGCGGAGGAAGGCCGCGGCGATTATCGCGACCACACCGTGGCGCTCGGCGATGTCAGCGCCGCCGGGATTCGCGCCAAGGCGCAGTGGGTTCTGGGCGAGATGGAACGGCGAATGGCCGCACTCGGCTTCGGCTGGCGCGACACTACCGGGGTGCAGGTCTACACCGTGCACGACATCACGCCATGCTTCGCTGACGAGATCGTGCGGCGCGGCGCGGCCCGGCATGGCGCCACCTGGCAGTATTGCCGGCCGCCGGTGGTCGATCTGGAATTCGAGATGGATTGTCGCGGCGTGCAGCATGAACTGGTGCTGGCCGCATAGCCCGGCTCGGCAAGGCAAAGCAGAACTCAGGTGAATCTGCGGAAACGCGCGGACACCGTAACCGACCCCTGGGCAGCCACCATCACGACCCGCGGCCCTGCTATCGCGTCATCCGCCCGACCGCCTCAACCAGTTCATCGATCTTGTGGCGGCGATCAATCTCGTCGCCGGATTCGATCGCGCCGACCACGCAATGTGACACGTGATCGGCCAGGATCTGCTTTTCGACCTGCTGCAGCGCCGCACGCACGGCGTGAATCTGGTGCAGCGTATCAATGCAATAGCGATCGTCGGCCACCATGCGCAGCAGCCCGCCCACCTGGCCCTCGATCCGCCGCAGCCGCGCGGATACCGCTTTCTTCGTCGCATCATGCATGGTTGTATCCTATACCCCCGTAGCGTATATCTGACAAGCCAATTGCCGGCGCCCAGGCTTGTCGGCCTCTCGACCAACAGGACAACCCGATGACGAATCCGTCCACCGCCCCGGATCATGCGGCCAAACCCGCCGGCCATCACCATCACGTGCACTGCGACCACGCCGCACCTGCCGAGGCCGGAACCACGGTGCTCGATCCGGTCTGCGGCATGCGGGTCGACCCGGCCAGCAGCCGCCATCACACCGAGCATGACGGCCAGACCGTCCACTTCTGCTCCGCCGGCTGCCGGACCAAATTCATCGCCGATCCGCCGAAATATCTGCACCCGACTGCCGAGGCCGCACCGGCGCCGCAGCCGCCGGGCACCATCTACACCTGCCCGATGCACCCGCAGATCCGCCAGGAAGGCCCAGGCAGTTGTCCGCTCTGCGGCATGGCGCTGGAGCCGCTGGAGGTGACCGCCGAGGCCGGCCCGAATGTCGAACTGCTCGACATGACCCGCCGCTTCTGGATCGGCGCGGCTCTCTCCGCGCCGGTCGTGGTGCTGGAAATGGGCGGCCATATCCCGGCGCTCGGCCTGCATGACCTGATCCCGATGCAGCTTTCGATCTGGATCCAGTTCGTGCTGGCAACGCCGGTCGTGCTGTGGACCGGCTGGCCGTTCTTCGCGCGCGGCTGGGCCTCGGTGGTCAACCGCTCGCTCAACATGTTCAGCCTGATCGCGCTCGGTACCGGCGCCGCCTATCTCTACAGCCTGGTGGCGACCCTCGCCCCCGGCATATTCCCCACCGGCTTCCACGGCGCGGATGGCAGCGTCGCGGTGTATTTCGAGGCCGCCGCCGTCATCATCGTGCTGGTGTTGCTCGGCCAGGTGATGGAGTTGCGCGCCCACGAACAGACCGGCGGCGCCATCCGCGCGCTGCTCAACCTGGCGCCCAAAACCGCCCGCCGCCTGACCGCCTCCGGCGATGACGAGGAGATCCCGGTCGACCAGGTCGAGTTCGGCGACCGGTTGCGGGTGCGCCCCGGCGACGGCGTCCCGGTGGACGGCGAGGTGCTGGAGGGCGCCAGCGCCGTCGATGAATCGATGGTCACCGGCGAGTCCATGCCCGCTCCGAAACAGCCGGGCGACAAGCTGATCGGCGGCACCGTCAACGGCACCGGCGGACTGGTGATGCGCGCCGACAGGATCGGCTCCGAGACCATGCTGGCCCGCATCGTCGCCATGGTGGCCGAGGCGCAGCGCTCCCGCGCGCCGATCCAGCGCATGGCGGATGCGGTCTCCGGCTATTTCGTGCCGGCGGTGGTGCTGGTCGCGGTGATCGCCTTCGTGGTCTGGGCGTTGGTCGGCCCGGCGCCGGCGATGAGCTACGGCCTGATCGCCGCCGTCTCGGTGCTGATCATCGCCTGCCCCTGCGCGCTGGGGCTGGCGACCCCGATGGCGATCATGGTCGGCGTCGGCAAGGGCGCTGCCGCCGGCGTGCTGATCAAGTCGGCCGAGGCGCTGGAGCAGATGGAGAAGGTGAACACCCTGGTCGTCGACAAGACCGGCACCCTCACCGAGGGCAGGCCGCGCGTCACCACGATTGTGCCCGCCGCCGGGGTTGACGAGGCGGAGCTCTTGACGCTGGCGGCCAGCCTGGAACAGGCGAGCGAACACCCGCTGGCCGCCGCCATCGTAACCGCCGCCCGCGACAGGAACATAACGGCGCAAGACTTCACCGACTTCGCCTCGATCACCGGCAAAGGCGTCACCGGCAAGGTCGGCGGCCGTGA
>DATJEA010000338.1:0-2531 GCA_035497095.1 Acetobacteraceae bacterium
GTTCCTTCAAGTCCCCCTGGCCGCGGCCGATCTCGGCCAGGATGTCGCCGAAACCGGCCTGCGTCGCCATGCTGCGGCCGGCCAGCTTCGGGCTCGGCAGATGCGCCGGCACGGCGATCACCGGCGCGGTCAGCAAGCGGCCTTCCGGGGTGAGCTTTGTCGCGAAAGGCACTGATTCGATGAATTTTTTCATCTCCTCCGGCGTCGCGTCCAGCCCCTCGAAGAAGTCCCATTCATGGCCGGGGCGGATATTCATGGCGGTGCGGAACACCTCCATCTGCTCGCGGCTCATCAGCCCGGAATGGTTGTCCTTGTGGCCGGCGAACGGCAGCCCCATGCCCTTCACGGTATAGGCGATGAAGCAGGTCGGCTGGTCGCCGGCGGCGTCCGCGGCACGCAACTCCTCGATCACCGCCTCGATATCGTGGCCGCCGAGATTGGTCATCAGGGCGGCGAGCTCATCATCGGACATCGGATCGATGATCGCCCGCAGCCCGGCATCGCGGCCCAGATCGGTCAGCAGCGCCTGCCGCCAGGCCGCACCGCCCTGGAAGGTGAGCGCCGAATACAGCGAGTTGGGGCAGTCATCGATCCATAGCCGCAACGCCTCGCCGCCCGGCCGGGTGAAGGCGGCCTGCAGCTTGCGGCCGTATTTGATGGTGACGACATTCCAGCCCATGTCGCGGAACAGTCCCTCGATCCGCCCGAACAGCCGGTCCGGCACAACAGAATCAAGGCTTTGCCGGTTGTAGTCGATAATCCACCAGACGTTGCGAACGTCGTGCTTCCAGCCTTCCAGCAGCGCCTCGTAGATATTGCCCTCATCCATCTCGGCGTCGCCGGCAATGGCGATATGCCGGCCGGGCGGCAGATCGGTGCGGCCCAACCCGTGCAACCGCACGTAATCGGCGATCAGCGCCGAGAAACTGGTGGTCGCCACGCCGAGCCCCACCGAACCGGTGGAGAAATCCACCTCCGCGCCATCCTTGGTGCGGCTGGGGTAGGACTGCGCCCCGCCCATCCGCCGCAGCCCCTCCATCTGCGCGATCGTCTGTCGCCCGAACAGGTAGTTGATGGCGTGGAACACCGGCCCGGCATGCGGCTTGATCGCCACCCGGTCCTGCGGCCGCAGCATCTCGAAATACAGCGCGGTGGCGATCGAGATCACCGAGGCACACGACGCCTGATGCCCGCCCACCTTCAGGCCGTCGCGGTTGGGCCTGATATGATTGGCATTATGGATCATCCAGGCCGACAGCCAGAGCAGCTTGCGCTCAACCTGCCGCAGCAACGCCACCCGCCGCTGCGGCAGAAGCTCGGAGCGGAGGGGGGTGAGTTCGTTCATTGGCGTGCCCTTTTAGGTTAGGAAGGCCTTCTTTTTGTGAACAAAAAGAAGCAAAAAGACTTTTCATTCGGTTTGGAGACTCCGTTGTCTCCGCGTCACCACCGTTGCAAGGCGAATAGGTTTTTTTGGTTCTTTTTTTGCAAAAAAAGAACTGCTTCTTTAAACCCTGGCTAGTTTTTTTACCGGATTGGACGCATTCCGCCGCCCAGCCCCGGCATAGTCTTCGTGATACTGCTCGATCCGCGCCGGGTCGTACAGGTAGTTCACCATCAGGCTGGCGCTTTCCTTCACCCCTTTGGCCGAGATGTCGCCGCGCATGTTGATGCGTTCCAGCCTGGCGCCGTTCGACAGATGGAAATGCGCCACCGCATCGGCCGCCCGCTCGCCGCGGCTTTCGACCAGCAGGTAGCGGGCGCAGAGCCGTGTCAGGATCGGTTCCAGCACTTTTACCGCCGCGGCATGCTCCAGCCAGTCCGGCCTGGCCAGCACCGCGGCCAGCGCCGCCGGGCCGGTGGCCTCGGCTTCGAGTGGCCGCAGGGTGTTGCTTTCGGCGTCGGTCAGCAGCCCCGGTTCCGGGTCGGCGAGCTTGCCGTCCAGCCATCGGCGGAAGCCTGGCACCGGAGAAAGCGTCGAGAAGGTCTTGATATTGGGGAATTCCGGCCCCAGCACCTGGACCACCTGCTTGATCAGGAAATTGCCGAAGCTGATGCCGGACAGGCCGCGCTGGCAACTGCTGATCGAGTAGAAGATCGCCGCATCCGCCTGGCTGGGGTTCAGCACCGGCGCGGTTTCATCCAGCAGCGCCTGCACCGAGCCCGACAGGCCACGGGTCAGCGCCACCTCGACGAAGATCAGCGGCTCGGTCGGCATGCGCGGATGGAAGAACGCGTAGCAGCGGCGGTCGGCGTCCAGCCGGTTTTTCAGGTCGCTCCAGCCGCGAATTTCGTGCACCGCCTCGTAGCCGACCAGCTTTTCCAGCAGCGAGGCCGGGCTCTCCCAGTCGATCCGGCGCAGTTCCAGGAAGCCGACATCGAACCAGCTGGCCATCAGGTTCCGCAGGTCGGAATCCAGCGCCCCCAACAGCTTGTCGGTGCGGCTGTATTTCAGCAGGAAGGAGCGCAGATCGACCAGGAACTTCACCCCGTCCGGCAGCGTGGTGAACTGGGTCAGCAGCCTGGCGCGCGGC
>DATJEA010000339.1:0-2220 GCA_035497095.1 Acetobacteraceae bacterium
AAATCCGCAAACGGCGCCACCGCCCCTTCGCGCACCACCAGCAACTCGCCATCCAGCACCCCCTCGAACGTCATCGCCTCGACGATCTCCGGAAAACCCCCGGAAATATCCTCCGCCCCGCGCGAATACAGCCGCCGCCCCCCGGCGGTGGAAACCAACTGCACCCGTATCCCGTCCCATTTCCACTCCGCCCGCAGCCCGGCCATCTCCAACCCGCCGACATCCCCTTCCTCCAGCGGATGCGCCAGCATCGGCGGCCGAAACACCGGCGCGTCAGCCGGATCAGGCCGAGCCCCCCGCCCCTCCAGCCAGGCGAACAACTCCGCATAAGGCGGCGCCAGCGAATGCCAGACCTCCTCGATATCGTCCGCCGAAACCCCCTCGCCGATCTCCGCCAACGCCACCCGCGCCAGCCGCGCCGACGCCCCCACCCGCAACCCGCCGGTCACCAGTTTCAGCAGCGCCAGCCGCACCGAGGCATCCGACGCATCCAGCCACCGCGCCACAATCCCCGGAATCTCCGGCTTCGGCGCCGCAAGCAGCGTCTCCACCACCTCTGCCAGGCCCGGCGGCCCCGCTTTGCCCGACGCCGCATTGCGCGCCGCCGCCGGCCACATCAGCGCCACCGTCTCCGCCAGATCGCCGACAAAATCGTACGACAGCGCAAACAACACCGGATCGGTCCGCTCGGCGGCCAGCGCCCGGATCATCCCCGCCTTGGCCTGCGGAAACACCAGCCCGCCGGCCACCGCCGCCAACCCCCAGCCCCGATCCGGGTCCGGCTGGGTGGCAAAATACCGCCGCAACAACGCGATCTTCGCCAGCCGCGACTGGGTAAACACCAGCCCCTCCAGCAAGGCGGCAAACGCGATCACCCCTCCTCATCCCCATACCCGATCAGCCGCAGCGCCCGCCCGCGCACGCCGCGCTTGCCGATCTCATGGATCAGCGCCTCCTCGCTGCCATGCGTCACCCACACCTCGGGTGCGGCCACCTCATCGATGGTGTCGTTCAACTCCCGCCAATCGGCATGGTCGGAAATCACCAGCGGCAGCTCCACACCCCCCTGTTTCGCCCGCTGGCGCACCCGCATCCAGCCCGACGCCATGCACACCACCGGCTCCACCAGCCGCCTTGCCCAGCGATCGGCAATCGCCGAAGGCGGCGCCAGCACGATCTGCCCGGCCAACTCCGCCTTGGCCGCCACCGTCGCCGCCCGCAACTCCCCGAGCTCCACCCCCAGCGCCTCATATACCGCGCACATCCCGGCCAGCGCCCCGTGCAGATAGATCGGCCGCTCCCACCCGGCATCGCGCAACAGCGTAATCAGCCGCTGCGTCTTGCCCAGCGAGTAGCACCCGATCACATGCGTCCGCCCCGGAAACAACGCCACACTCGCCAGCAACCGCCCGATCTCCGCCGAAGCCTCCGGATGCACAAACACCGGCAACGCAAACGTCGCCTCACTGACAAAAACATCGCACGCCACCGGCACAAACGCCGCACAACTCCGATCCGCCTGCCGCTTATAGTCCCCGCTCACCACGACCCTGCTGCCGCCGTACTCCAGCACCACCTGCGCACTGCCCAACACATGCCCCGCCGGCTGCAACCACATCTCCACATCGCCAACCCGCAACCGCTCGCCCCATACCACCGGCTGCTCGCTGACCCCGGCAATCCCCCGCGCCCGCATCAACGCCAGGGTCGCAGCACTCGCCAGCACCGCCGCATGCCCCGGCCGCGCATGGTCGGAATGGGCATGGGTAATCACCGCCCGCTCCACCCCGCGCAGCGGATCGATAAAGAACCCGCCTGGCACGCAGAACAGCCCCGCCGGCAGCACCTTCAGCCAGGTCTCGGGGAGTATCACGGCGTTGCGCCCTGTCTACCCAGAATTGGACTGATTCTACCGGCACACATCGGTACTTTGGAACAGTCCAATATCCGCCAATACGGGTGCATGTTCACCCTGTTCCTCATCGCCGCCCTGGTCATCGCGCTGTCCCCCGGCCCCGGCATGCTGTATGTCGCCGGCCGCACCCTGTCCGGCGGCCGCGCCGAGGGCGTCGCTTCCTGCATCGGCACCGGCCTCGGCGGCCTGGTGCATGTCGCCGCCGCCAGCATCGGGCTTTCGGCGCTGATCGCCACCAGCGCCACCGCCTTCAGCGTGCTGAAATTCGCCGGCGCCATCTATCTGATCTTCCTCGGCATCCAGGC
>DATJEA010000340.1:0-5665 GCA_035497095.1 Acetobacteraceae bacterium
GGTGGTCAGGTTGCGTTCCGGCGTCTTCAGCACGCGCGCGCCGGAATAGGTGCCGGAGATCTGGTACATGGTGAAGGCGTGCATCGACATGATGATCTCGGTGCCCGGCCCGCCATAGACGTGGCACAGGTGCTGGATCAACTCGTCCGAGCCGGTGCCGCAGACGATCCGCTCCGGATCGAGCTTCCAGCGCGCGCCGATCGCCCGGCGCAACTCGTGCGAGCCGCCATCGGGGTAGCGGTGGATTTCGGCGGCGACCTTGGCGAAGGCGGCGATCGCCCCCGGCGGCGGGCCGAACGCGCCCTCGTTGGAGGAGAGTTTCACGATGCGGTTGACCGCCGCCAGCTGCGCCTCGCCGGGCACGTAGGCGGCGATCTGCATCACCTCGGGGCGCGGCCGGGGGCCGGTTTCACTCATGCGGAGTCTCCGTTCAGCGGAACAGCGTAGGCGCCCAGCACCACCGGCGGGCGCAGCATATCGGTGAGTGCCGAGAGCCGCGTGTCGTCGTCGGCGACCAGGCCGGCGACGTCGACCAGCGCCTGCGCCGCCGGGTCGCCCTGCTCGCGGCGCAGGATGATGCTGGCGGCATCGAAGCCGGCGGCGGCCAATGCACCGGCGAGCCGGGCGCGGCTGGCATCGGGGCTCAGTTCCAGCCCGATCAGGCTGCGATCCTGGCCGGGCTCGGCGCTGCTGGCGTCCGGCGCAACGGCTGCCACCACCAGCGCTTCGGCCTGCGGCCCGCCCTCGCTGCGCGGCGCCCAGAACGGCAGCCGGCCGACCACATGGATGCGCGGCTCATCGCGATGCAGCAGTGCCGTCCACCAGGCGGCGGCATACGGCTCCTGCTCCTGCGGCATCGGCAGCACGGCGGCGATCGCCAGCCCGCTGCTGACCTCGCCGATCGCCTGCGCCGGAGTCGGATGCCGGCGCATCGGGGTCAGCGCGCCGAAATGCTCGCGCGCCGCCTGCACGAAGCCCTCGGCGGGGTCCGGCTCGCAGACGGCGATAACATAGCTGCCTTGCATCGAAGTGGTGGCCGCGAACAACTCCCGCCAGATCCGCACCAGCAGCCGCGCCGGCAGCGCACCGTGATGGCGGGCCAGCAGGCGGCGGAGGATATTCGCCTCGCGGCCCGGACGGATCGCCACGCGGCCCTTGGCGCCGTGTGTGCCGACCTGCTCCACCACAACGCCACGGCGCATCAGCAGGTCGTGGATGGCATCGTCGATGCCGTCCAGTTCGGCGCGCAACTGCGCCAAAGTGGGCGAGGTCTGGGTGGGGGAGGCCTGCGTGGCGGCGGGGTCGAGGGTGCTGGACATCTGCGCGTTCGGCTGAGGGAGCCTTGGAATAGCGGAAGGGGCCGGATATGCAAAGCTGGCGATCGGCGGCACAGTCCACTCGCCCTGGGCAGGAAGCTGTTATGCCGCGCATCGCCGAGATATTCCTCGCGTTCCTGAGACTTGGCCTCACCTCGTTCGGCGGCCCGATTGCCCATCTCGGCTATTTCCGCGACGAATTCGTGCTGCGCCGGAAATGGCTCGACGAGGCGGCGTTCGCCGACCTGGTGGCGCTGTGCCAGTTCCTGCCCGGCCCGGCCTCCAGCCAGGTGGGCTTCTCGCTTGGCGTGCTGCGCGGCGGGCTGGCGGGCGGCGCGGCGGCGTGGGCCGGGTTCACCCTGCCGTCGGCCTTCCTGCTGCTCGCGGCGGCCTTGGGGGCGGCGACGCTGGACGGCAGGCTGGCGCACGGCATCCTGCACGGCCTGAAGCTGGTCGCGGTGGTGGTGGTCGCCCAGGCGGTGTTCGGCATGGCGCAGAAGCTCACCCCGGACCGGCCGCGCGCCGCCATCGCGCTGGCCGCCATCGCGCTGGCGCTGCTGCCCGGCGGGGCGGCCGGCCAGGTCGCGGCGATCATCGTCGGCGCGCTGGCCGGGCTGGTGCTGTGCCGCGGTGCTGCGGCGCCGGCCACCGGCCATCTGGCGTTTCCGGTCGGCCGGACTGCCGCGGTGGTGGCGCTGGCGCTGTTCGCCGCGCTGCTGCTGCTGACGCCGCTGCTCGCCGCCGCCGACCAGGGTGTCGCGCTGTTCGCCGCGTTCTACCGGGCCGGCGCGCTGGTGTTCGGCGGCGGCCATGTGGTGCTGCCGCTGTTGCAGGCCGAGACGGTGGCGCCGGGCTGGGTCACGCCGGACAGCTTTCTGGCCGGCTATGGGCTCGCCCAGGCGGTGCCAGGCCCGCTGTTCACCTTCTCGGCCTATCTCGGCGCGGTCTCCGGCCCGGCGCCGCATGGGGTGGCGGGGGCCGCGATCGCGCTGGCCGGCATCTTCCTGCCCGGCCTGCTGCTGGTCTACGGCACCTTGCCGTTCTGGGACGCGCTGCGCCGCCGCCCGTTCGCCCAGGCGGCGATGCGCGGCGCCAATGCCGCCGTGGTCGGCATCCTGGCGATGGCACTGTACAACCCGGTGTGGATCAGCGCCGTGCTCACCCCGCTCGACTTCGGCCTGGCCGCCGCCGGCTTCGTGCTGCTGATGCTGTGGAAGCTGCCGCCCTGGGTGATCGTGCTGCTGCTGGGCGCGGCCGGCGGGCTGGCCACGCTGTAGCGGGCTAGACGAGGCTGCGCACCAGCCGAAGCTGCGCCGCCAGACACTCCTTCAGTGCGTAGCCGGCCAGCACCGTCTCGCGCGCCCGCCGCCGCATCGCCTGGTGCCCGGCCGGGTCGGCCAACACCGCCACCACCTGGGCCGCGATCGCCGGCGGGTCGAGAAACTCCGCCAGCCTGCCGTTGCGACCGTGCTCGATCACCTCCTGCACCGGCGCCGTGCGCGAGCCGACCACCACGCAGCCGGCCGCCAGCGCCTCCATGCACGACCAACTCAGCACGAACGGCACGGTCAGGTAGACATGCGCCGCCGAGACCTGCAGCAGCGACAGGTAATCGCGGTAGCCCAGCCGCCCCAGCAGATGCACCCGCGCCGGGTCGAGCGGCCCGAGTTCGGCCAGCATCCGCGCCCGCCAGCTCTGCCCGTCCGGCGCCGACTGGCCGTAGCTCACCTCGTCGCCGCCGACGATCACCACGCGGGCGTCCGGCCGCGCCGCCAGGATGTGCGGCACCGCGCGCATGAAACTGGGAAACCCGCGATACGGCTCCAGATTGCGCGCCACATAGGTCACCACCTCGTCGCCCGGCGTCAGCACCCCGCCATCCGGCAGCACGAAGCGCGCCGCCGGGTTTGGTTGCACCACGCCGGTATCGATGCCGTCGAAGATCACCGAGATTTTCTGCCGCAGCGCCTCTGGATGCTGGTCGCGCTGCCACAGCGTCGGGCTCAGCCCGTGGTCGCAGGCTTCGAGGCTCAGCAGCAGATGCGCGTTGCGCGCCCGCGCCCGGCACACTGAATCGAGGTCGGACGGCGTTTCCGGGTCGAAGCCGACATCGGCGCCGCGGCCGTGGTAGTAGAACTCGCAGTAGTTCAGCAGCACCGCGCGGGGAAACACGTCGCGCACGAACAGCGCCTCGCCCCAGCCGGGATGGGCGATCACCAGGTCGGGCCGGAAGCCCTCGCGCGCCAGGTCCAGGCAGGCGCGCACCACCTGCTGGCCGTGCAGCACGCTGTTCTCGTACAGCCGCACATAATGATGCGTCGCCGCCCGGGCGGTGCGCGCCGGCTGATAGCTCACCCGGCGCACCCCCGGCAGTTCGCCATCCTGGCGCCTGGTGAGGAACACCACCCGGTTGGCCGGGTCGCGCGCCAGCGCCGGCGCCAGGTGCTTGAACTGGCCGGGCATGTTCTGGTGCAGGAACAGGATATTCATTGCGGCGTCACGGCCGACAGGCAAGCACCTTTCCCGGCGAACCGGAAGAGGCGCTGGCCAGCCGGCCGATCAGCGGCAGACGCTTTCAGGCGGCGACGGCATTCCAGCGGCGCAGCACCGGCGCCACCGCGTTGCCCAGGTCAGTGGCATCGGGCGGCAGCACGGCATCGGCCAACTGGGTGGCCAGCGCCTGCTCCAGACCGGTGACGGCGGCGTCGGTGGCGCCGAACACCACCCGCGCCCGCGGGCAGAACCGCAGCACCAGCACGCCATAGGTGGCCGCGGTGGCAGCGCCTTGCAGCAGCACCACATCGACCCGGTCGCCGAGCCGGCGCAGCACCTCCTCCACGCCGCCCTGCCAGGCGGTGCCCAGGCAGCCGATGCCGGCCTCGGTCAGTGCCGAGAGATCGCCGGCCGGCTGCTGCCAGGCCATGAAGCGGACCATGAAGCCGAGCTGCCGCAGGCCCTGCATCCGCGCCAGCGCCGCCGAGCCCTCGCCCGGCGCCGCCGCGTCCAGCACCAGCGCCAGCGGCTGCACCGAGGCGTGCGCGCCGCCGTTCAGGGTGAGGCCGCGCAACGGATCACGCGGATCCTCCACCTCGGCCCGCGCGCCACCGTCCAGCCGCGCCCGCGCCGCGCGCAGCCATTCCGCCTCGCCGGTCAGGAAGCTGGTGAGGCCATCAAGTTCGGCGGCGTCCCGGGTCGCCCCGGCAACGCCGCGCAGTTGCCGTGCCAGAGCGGCGCGCGCCGCGGCGTCGAACGCCTCGACCGCCACCTGCCGCGGTGAACCCGGCACCATCGCGCCATCGGCGGCGCGCCGCACCGCGACCAGCTGCCCGGGCTCCAGCGCGTCCGGCAGCCGGAAGTCGAAGCCATGCCGGCCGTCGCCGTAGCTTCCGGCCCGCGCCAGGTCGGCGCGTTCGCGGTTGGCCAGCACATGGCCGATGCTGGCGCCGTCCACCAGCACTTCCAGCCGCACCCGCGCGTCGGGGTTGGCGCTGTCGAATGCCCAGCCACGCACCTGGGTCGCGCTCACCTGCTCCAGATGGCCACGCCAGGCGGCAACCGGGCCGCGGGAATCGTCCAGCCCGGCGCGCACCGCCAGCCGGCCACGGATCGCCGCCAACTGCTCGGACGCCTCGGCCAGCATCGGCGCGCAGAACGTCCAGGCCGGGGAGTTGTCATTCGGATACAGCGCGGTGAACTCCGCCGCGTTGTGGAACATGCCGCGGCTGTCGCAATCGACGAAGCTTTCCGACGCCGCGCCCTCGGCCACCAGCACGTCGTGGCTGGCCAGTTCCAGATGCACATAGGTGATGCTGTCGCGCGCGTTCTCCTGCGCGATGGTCACGCCGTTCAGCAGCATGTCGGCCGGCACCAGCGCGCCGTCGATCAGCATGGCATGGCGCGGCGAGACCAGCAGGTCGCGCTTCGGCACGCCGTCGGCCAGCGCGCCTGCGGCGATGCGCACCGGCAGTGCCTGGCGGTTGTCGGCCAGGAACCGCCCGGCATAGTTGCGCCGGCCGATCCACTTGATCGGCCGCGTGGCGCCGGCGGCGGTGAGCACCGCATCGCCGATCGCCAGAAGCTCGATCTCGGTCTCGCCGGTGGGGGTCAGGATGCGGGTGCCCTGCGCGTAGCAGGCGACCACGGCGCCGTTCGCGAAGATCAGGTCGCTGGACGAGATGCCAGACGCCAGCGTCACATGGGTCAGTTTCGTCTGACCCCACGCGAGGGTATAAGACCCGTCGCCGTTGGCGCTGATCGTGCCGACGCCGCTGTTGCCGTTGATGATGATCTTGTCGCCGGCGCCGAAGTTGCTGACCGTCCCAGTGTAACTGGTGCTGTAGGTCGTCAGT
>DATJEA010000341.1:0-9164 GCA_035497095.1 Acetobacteraceae bacterium
GGTCGGCCGCATCTCTCGCCCCCTTCATCACCGCCGCCTGCTGGTCCGGCGTCAGCTTGTCCCAGATCTTCTTGCTGAAGGCGAGGAAGTTCATGTCCACCAGATGGCTGGTCAGCACGATCTGCTGCGTCACCTCGTAGAACTTGGAATCACGGTCGCTCGGCAGCGGGTTGTCCTGTCCGTCGATCGCCCCGGTCTGCAGCGCGGTATACACTTCGGTATAGGCCATCGGCAGCGGATTGGCGCCCAGCGCCCGGCCGAGGAACTGCCAGGCATCGGTGCCCGGCATGCGCAGCTTCACGCCCTTCAGATCGGCCGGCACCATGATCTTCTTGGTGCCACGCAGGTCCAGTTGCCGCCGCCCGAGATACATCACCGTCAGCAGCTTCACGCCAAGCTTCTGCTCGGTAAGGCCGAACATCTCCTTGCCGATATCCGACGCGAACACGTTCTTCTGATGCTCGGCGCTGCGCATCAGATAGCCCGAGGTGAAGATGTTCCAGGCCGGTATCAGCGTCGCCAGTTCCTGCGCCGAGGTGATCGACATCTCCAGATTGCCGCGCGCGATGGCCGGAATTTCGGTGCCCTGATGGAACAGCGTGTCGTTGTAATGCGGCTCGTAGGTGGCGAACCCCTTCACCGCCGGCGCGAATTTGTCCTGAAGCGCGACGCTGCGCATATCGGTCGGTGTCGCCGGGGTGGACAGCCGCAGCACAATATTCTCCGCCCGCGCCGCCGTCGGCCGAAGCCCCGCGGCCACCGCAGCCCCTGCCGCCACCCCGCCCAGCACCTGTCGCCGCCCGATCTGCCCAGCCATCGCACTCTCCCCCGGTTTCTTTTCTTTTCGCGCCCGGCCGGCGCCAACCCGTGTTTGCTGAATAACCGAGCCAGACCCGCAAGTCGAGCGGCCATTTTCCCGCCCGCAAGCCAGCAAGGTGTTCTTTCCACAGTCAAAAAGACTGTGCCGCTAGCCCGCCTCGCGCGCATCTTCCAGCGTCACAGCGGCCAGCAGATCCTGCGGCCGCGCGACCACGCTGCCGGGGGTTGCGCCGATCAGCCCGGCCGCACTGTTGGCCAGCCGGCTCGCCAGCGCCAGGTGCTGCCCCGCCGCCAGCCCGGCCGCGAGCGCCGCCAATGCGGCATCGCCTGCGCCGGACAGGTCCACCAGGTCCGGCCGGTAGAGCCGGAAATGCCGCGCCCCATCGCCGTCCACCAGGCTCAGCCCGTCCTCGCCGCGCTTCACCAGCAGCGCACCGAAGCCGTGTTTCGCCCGCAACGCCTGCCCGGCCGCCTCCACCGCCGCGTCATCCGCCGCCTCGCCCGGCCCCAGCAGGTCGCTGGCATGCGGCATCAGCACGTCGGCGCCGGCATAGCGGGCGAAATCCGCCGCCCGCAGATCGGCCACCACCTGCCGCCCGGCGGCATGGGCGCGGGCGATCAGCAGCGCCGGCATGTCCCCGGCCAGCACCCCTTTGCGGTAATCCGACAGCACCAGCAGCGAGGTCGCCGCCATCGCGTCGCCGGCGATCCGCAGCAGCCGTTCGGCCAGTTTCGGATGGATCGAGCGGGAGTCCTCATGGTCGGCCCGCAGCAATTGCTGCCCGCCCCGCCTGCTGCCTTCGGCGACGAAGCGGGTCTTGGTGGTGGTAATCCGCCCGCCCTGCACCAGCAGCCACGGCTCCACGCCGGCCTGGGTGCCGATCAGGCCGGTCAGTTCCGCCCCGGCCGGGTCGTCGCCGACCACCGAGACGAACGCCACCGCCGCCCCCAGCGCGCACAGATTATGCACCACGTTGCCGGCGCCGCCCGGCTCGGCCAGTTCCTGTTCCACCATCAGCACCGGCACCGGCGCCTCCGGGCTGATCCGCCCGACCGTGCCGAACACGTAGCGATCCAGCATCGCATCGCCCACCACCAGCACCCTGGCGCGGGCCAACTGGCCGATCGCCTCGGCGGCACTCGGCCCAGCCTCGGTGATGCCAGCTTCGGTCATGCCTGCAGAAACCCCATCGTCTCGCCTTCCAGCACCACGCAACTCAGCATGCCGCCCAGCACCGCGCCGGTATCCATGCCGATCCGGTTGGCGCGCACCACCGGCTGGTTTTCCTCGGCGGTATGGCCATGCACCGCCACCGCGCCCAGACCGGCGTCGCTGGACAGGAACGGCTCGCGGATCCACAGCATGTCCTGCCGCGTCTGCGCTTCCATCGGCACCCCCGGCCGCAGCCCGGCATGCACGAACACATAACCGCCCAGCCGATGCAGCAGCTTCAGCCCACGCAGAAAGTCAACCTGCGCCGCCGGCAGCAGCCCGGCCCAGCGCTTCGCGGCCGTGCGCCACGGCACCCCCCAGCTTCGCAGCGATTCGACGCCGCCATTGGCCAACCAGAGCTCGGCGCTGCCCCGCCGCCCGTCCAGCGCGCCGAGCAGCATATCCTCATGGTTGCCCATCAGGCAGACCATCTCCGGCACCGCCACACCCGGCGGCACCGCAAACGGCGCCATCAGCCGCGCCACCACCCCGGCGCTGTCCGGCCCGCGATCGATGTAGTCGCCGAGCTGCACCAGCACCGCCCGCGCATCCGAATGCAACGGCCGCTCCACCAGATCGGCGCCGATCGCCTGATGCAGCGCGGCCAACTGATCCAGGCAGCCATGCACGTCACCCACCGCATAGACCCGCAGGCCGGGCGGTAGCGAACCAGGCGCGGGGGCCAGCGTCAGCACCGGCTAGATCCGCCCCGCCAGCAACTCCAGCGCCCGCACGAACGCCGCGTCGGCATCCAGCGTCGTGGTGTCCAGCAACTGCGCGTCCTCGGCCGGACGCATCGGCGCCGCGGCCCGCGCGGCATCGACGCCATCGCGCCGCCGCACCTCCTCGGTCACCGCGCCGAGATCGGCCGACACACCCTTGGCGCGCAACTCCGCCCAGCGCCGCCGCCCGCGCTCCTCGACGCTGGCGGTCACGTACAGCTTGGCCGGCGCGTCCGGGAAAATCACCGTGCCGATGTCCCGCCCATCCAGCACCGCGCCATGATCGCGCCCGAAATCGTGCTGGAAATCCAGCAACGCCGCCCGCACCGCCGGGATCGACGCCACCGCGCTGGCCGCCGCATCCGCCTCCGGCCCGCGCAGATCGCCGCGTTGCAGATCCTCCGGCCGCAGCGCCCGGGCCGCCCTGGCCGCCGTCTCCGGGTCGGCCGGATCGCCGCCGGCATCCAGCACCAGCCGCCCCACGGCGCGATACAGCAGCCCGGTATCCAGGTAGGGCAGCCCGAAATGCGCCGCCAGCCGCCGCGCCAGCGTGCCCTTGCCGGCCGCCGCCGGCCCATCGATAGCGATGATGCGCAGCCTCATGCGGCGCGCGGCTCCGGCGCCCGCAGCGCCTCGCCGCCGGCCAGCCGGTTGATCAGCGCGACGAAGCCCGGAAAGCTGGTGTCGATGAAGCTGCAATCATCCACCGCCACCGGCCGATCGCTGGCCAGCCCCATCACCAGCGCGCTCATCGCCAGGCGGTGATCCATATGCGTCTGCACCACCCCGCCGCCCGCCGGCGGCGCGCCCAGGCCCTCGACGATCAGGTCGTCGCCGGCGATCTCCACCCGCGCCCCGTTGCCCGCCAGCATCGCCGCGGTGGCCGAGAGCCGGTCGCTCTCCTTCACCCGCAGCTCCTTCAGCCCCAGCATGCGCGTGGTGCCAGTGGCGCAGGCGGCGGCCACCGCGAGCACCGGATATTCGTCGATCATCGCCGGCGCCCGCTCCCAGGGCACCACGATGCCGTGCAGCGTGCTGTGCCGCACCACCACGTCGCCCACCGGCTCTCCGCCGGCGATGCGCGGGTTCTCCACCACCAGATCGGCGCCCATCTCGCGCAGGCACTCGAACAGCCCGGTGCGCAGCGGATTGATGCCCAGCCCCTCGATCCGGATCGCCGAGCCCGGCACCAGCAGCGCCGCCACGATCGGGAACGCCGCCGAGGACGGGTCGCCCGGCACCAGCACATCGGCGGCGCGCAGTTCCGGCTGCCCGCGCAGCGTGATGATCCGCGTCCGCCCCTCCTCCGCCACGCTCACCTCGGCGCCGAAATGCCGCAGCATGTTCTCGCTATGGTCGCGCGTCGCCTCCGGCTCCTCGATCCGGGTCAGCCCCGGCGCATTCAGCCCGCACAGCAGCAGCGCCGACTTCACCTGCGCCGACGGCACCGGCACCCGGTAATCGAGCGGCAGCGGATCGCGCGCCCCCTCGATCGCCAGCGGCAGCCGCCCGCCCTCCCGCCCGGCGAACCGCGCCCCGGATGCCGCCAGCGGATCGGTCACCCGCCGCATCGGCCGCCGCCGCAGGCTGGCATCCCCGGTCATCACCGAGAAAATCGGATGGCTGGCCAGAATCCCGCACAGCAGCCGCGCCGCGGTGCCTGAATTGCCCATGTCGAGCACATCTTCCGGCTCCACCAGCCCGCCCAGCCCGCGCCCGCAGACCAGCCACGAGGCGGCATCCTGCTGCGTCACCTCCGCCCCCAGCGCCCGCATCGCCGCTGCGGTGCGCAGCACGTCCTCGCCCTCCAGCAGCCCGGAAATCCGCGTCTCGCCCACCGCCAGCGCGCCGAACATCAACGCCCGATGGCTGATCGACTTGTCCCCCGGCGCGCGGAACGTGCCGTTGAGCGGGCCTGGGCGATGGGCGGCGAGGGGGCGCGGGACTGAGCTATGCATTCCCGCCGCTTAGCACGGATCGGCCCCCTTGCCATGCCCCGCGCGCACAAGCCGTTTGACATGCGCGCCCGGCAATGGCATGGGGCGCGCCCTCTGGCTCGGTCATCCTTCCGGCACGGGCATTTGCATGATGAGGCGAACGATGGCGAAGCCCGAACTCGGCACCAAGCGCGTCTGCGTCTCCTGCGGCATCAAGTTCTACGACCTTGGCAAGCAGCCGGCCGTCTGCCCGAAATGCGACACCGAGCAGCCCGCCGACCAGCCACGCGTGCGCCGCCCAACCGGCAATGTCGTCGAGGAAAAGCGCCGCCCGAAGCCGGCTCCGGTGCCCGGCCTGGAAGACGCCGATGTCGAGGTGGAAGCCACCGATGACGACGAGGACGCCGACGAGGACGTGCTGGAAGACACCTCCGACCTGGAAGACGGCGCCGACGCCATCGCCGAAGTCGAAGTGGAGCCCGAGCGCGGCGAGGAAGAACGCTAAACCTTCCCGACCAGCCTGAGCACCAGCAGCAGCACAACGTCATACGGCAAGGCCGCCGCCTCGCGCAGCCGCCAGTACCAGCGCCGCCGCCAGGTCTGCGCCGCCGGCACACGCGGCGGCGGGGCGGCGCGCGCCGGCAGTCCTGCCAGCCACAGCAGCACCACGCAGCGCGGCAGGTGATAGGCGCTGCTGGCGGCGTAGACGGGGCCGCGATGCCCGGCCAGCAGCCGCCTGACCGCCCGCACCGAGGACAGTGTATCGGTCGCGCTATCCTCGATCAGGATATCCGCCGCCTTCACCCCATGGCCTGCAAGCAGTTCCGCCATCACCACCGCCTCCGCCGCGCCATGCCGGCCAACGCCGCCGGTCGGCACATATAGCGGATCGGCCAGCCGCCGCCCGAACGCCGCCGCCGCCTCGGTACGCTGCCGCAACGCCCGGCTCGGCGTGCCATCGCGCCGCACCGCCGCGCCGAAGATCACGATCGCCGGACGCAGAATGAAGGGCTCGGTCACGGTCGGTATGGCTCCACGCCGGTTATCGCTAGACTGCCCGAAGCGCCGCCGCCGTGCGACCCGCGCCGCCACCATCGCCTCAGGGACCTCCGCCCATGCACCCCGCCCACACCCGCGGCTATTTCGGCATCGGCGTCGAAGGCGTCTCCAAATCCGCCAATGTCGGCGCCCTGCTGCGCACCGCCCATGCCTTCGGCGCCGCGTTCTGCTTCACCGTCGCCGCCGGGTTCGACGCCAAGGCCGGCCGCAGCGCCGACACCTCGGACGCCGCCGGCCATGTGCCGCTCTGGCGCTGGGACTCGCTCGATACCATGCAATTGCCGAAAGGCTGCCTGCTGGTTGGCATCGAACTGCTGGAGGACGCCGCCGACCTGCCCTCCTTCCGTCACCCGCTGAACGCCGCCTATGTGCTCGGCCCCGAGCGCTCCGGCCTGTCGCCGGCGATGCTCGCCCGCTGCGCCCATCTGGTGCGCATCCCCACCCGCTTCTCGCTCAACCTGGCCGTCGCCGGCGCGCTGGTGCTGTACGACCGCCTGCTGCAACACGGCCGCTTCGCCGACCGCCCGGTGGCCAGCGGCGGCGGCGGCAAGCCTCCCAGCCGCACCGGCCACGGCAACCCGGTATTCCGCCGTAGCGTGCCCGGTTGGTTCCCCTCGCAAGACAAAGATGAGCCATGAGCAGCCAGCCCTTGTTTGCCCCCGCCGCACCTCGTATTCCTGCGCCCATGCGCGCTCCATTCCTCCTCCTCGCCCTGCTGGCCCTGCCCATCACGGCGACCGCCGCCCCCGCCGCCAAGGCCGATCCCGCGAAAGCCAACGGCCCCAAGGCGCTGGGCATTTTCGACGACTGGCAGGCCGCCACCTATGCCGAGGGCGGGCAGACCGTCTGCTACGCCTTCACCCGGCCGAAATCCTCCACCCCGGCCGTCCCCGGCCGCGGCGCGGTGCTGCTCACCGTCACCCAGCGCGACAAGCTGCGCGACGCCATCTCGCTCGGCGCCGGCTTCACCTACCCGGCCAAGGCCGACGTCAAGGTGAACGCCGATTCCACCGAACTGGATTTCTACACCGCCAAGCGCTCCGCCTTCGCCCGCGACGGCCACGCCGCGGTAATCGCCTTCCAGAAGGCCAACCAGGCCATCGCCCACTCGCCCGAGGCCAAGGGCAAGCCGGTCGTTGACACCTTCAGCCTGCGCGGCTTCTCCGCCGCCTATGCCGCGATCAGCAAGGCCTGCCCCCCCAAATGACCCCCCCGGATGGCGTGCTGGACCTCACCGAGGCCGAACGCACCCGCATCCTGGCGAAAACCGCCCGCTTCGCCCCGCCCTCGCCGCAACTCGCCGATGGCCGCCGCGAGCTGGTCGGCCTGTCCCGCGCGGAGTTGGAGGCCGAACTCGCCACCATCGGCGCGCCGAAATTCCGCGCCAAGCAGCTCTGGCACTGGATCTACCACCAGGGCGCCACCGACTTCGCCGCGATGACCAGCATCGCCAAGCCGCTGCAAGCCCAACTCGCCGAGCACTTCGTCATCGGCCGCCCGCAAGCCGCCACGGTGCAGACCAGCACCGACGCCACCCGCAAATGGCTGTTCCGCTTCCGCGACGGCCAGGAAGCCGAGACCGTCTACATCCCCGACCGCAAGGAGGACCGCGGCGCCGTCTGCATCTCCTCGCAAGTCGGCTGCACCCTCTCATGCCGCTTCTGCCACACCGGCACCCAGGCGCTGGTGCGCAACCTCGGCCCCGCCGAGATCGTCGGCCAGTTCATGGCGGCGCGCGACAGCTACGGCGAATGGCCCAGCCCGCACGGCGAAACCCCGCGCCTGCTCTCCACCATCGTGCTGATGGGCATGGGCGAGCCGCTGTACAACTACGAGAACGTCGCCAAGGCGATGACCATCGTGATGGACGGCGAAGGCATCGGCCTTTCCCGCCGCCGGATCACCCTCTCCACCTCCGGCGTGGTGCCGATGATGGACCGCGCCGGCGCCGAACTCGGCGTGAATCTGGCCGTGTCACTGCACGCGGTGCGCGATGACCTGCGCGACGAGATCGTGCCGCTCAACCGCAAATACCCCATCGCCGAACTGCTCGCTGCCTGCCGCCGCTACCCCGCCGCCAGCAACGCGCGCCGCATCACCTTCGAATACGTGATGCTGAAAGGCATCAACGACAGCGAGGCCGACGCCCACGAACTGATCCGCCTGATCGCCGGCATCCCGGCCAAGGTGAACCTGATCCCGTTCAACCCCTGGCCCGGCAGCCCGTACGAAACCAGCACCGCCCGCGCCATCGACCGCTTCTCGCGCATCGTCATGGACGCCGGCTTCTCCTCGCCAGTGCGCACGCCACGCGGCCAGGATATCCTGGCGGCCTGCGGGCAATTGCGGACAGAGAGCAAGCGCGAAAGGAAGTAAGCACTTCTTTTTGTGAACAAAAAGAAGCAAAAAAACTTTTTATTCATTGGTGTCTGGACGATCGTCCGGACTCCAATGGATGAAGTTTTTTGCGCGCTTTTTTTCAAAAAAGCGCTGCTTTCTTGCTTCTACAAATGCTTACCGAAAAACGCCAACGTCCGTTCCTGCGCCAGCGCCGCATCCGGTGCGCTGAAGCTGCCGCGCTCGTCGCAGCCGAAGCCGTGCTGCGCGCCCGGATAGACATGGATTTCCACGCCAGGCTGCGCCGCGCGGATCAACTCGACATCGGTAAGCGGGATGCTCCCGTCCTTCTCGCCGAAATGCAACTGTACCGGGCAATGCGGCGACTCGGTTCGCGTGCCCGCGATGCCGCCGCCGTACCAGCCGCTGGCTGCCTTGAATTTCGTGGTGCGGGTGGCGCCCCACCAGGCCAGCGTGCCACCCCAGCAATACCCAACGATGCCGAGCGACCTGCCAGCCAGCGCATCGGCCGCCGCCTCGATATCCGCCATCGCTCCGGCATCCGGCACCCGGTTGCGCAGCGCCCGCCCCTTGGCCACATCCTCGGCAGTGTAGCCCAGTTCGCTGCCCGGCGTCGCCCGATCGAACAGCGCCGGCGCGATCGCCGCGAACCCCTTGGCGGCAAACCGGTCGCACACGGTGCGGATATGATGGTTGACCCCGAAAATCTCCTGCACGATCACCAGCGCCTTGCCGGCATTGTCCGGCCCGGCCCGATACGCCGAGAACCGATGCCCGTCAGCCGCCGTCAGTTCGATAGTGATGCCCATGGCGGGTCTCCCTGTCACACGTTGCGCCACAAAGGATGAACCCATGGCCGAGATCGTCAACCTCCGCCGCAGCAGGAAGCTGCGGGTGCGTGCCGAAGCGGCGGCGACCGCCCAGCAGCAAAGGCTGCTGCATGGCCGGACCAAAGCGGAGAAGCGATTGCAGGAACTGGAAAAATTCCGGGCGGAGCAGGCTACGCGCAACGCCCGGTTGGAGCCGGATGACGCAGAATAGGCAGCGGCCGAGTCG
>DATJEA010000342.1:0-2736 GCA_035497095.1 Acetobacteraceae bacterium
CAAGGCGAATGAAAAGGCTTCTTTTTGTTCACAAAAAGAAAGCCTTGCTTGATGCGTATCGCGATCATCGGCGGCGGTGCGGTCGGCAGTTCCGTTGCCTATCATCTGGCCCTGGCCGGCGGCCACGAGGTCACCGTAATCTAGCGCGACCCGACCTATCGCATCGCCTCCTCGTCGCTGTCGGCCAGTTCGATCCGCCAGCAGTTCTCCACGCCGCTGAACATCGCCATGTCGCGCTTCGGGCTGGAGTTCCTGCGCGCGGCGCCCGAGGCGCTGGCGGTGGACGGCGACCGGCCGGCGCTGGGGCTGCATGAGCGCGGCTATCTGTTCCTGGCCTCGTCTGCCGGCGAGGCGATCCTGCGCGACAACCATGCGGTGCAGCAGGCCAGCGGTGCCGAGATCGCGCTGCTCGATCCGGCGGCGTTGCGGGCGCGGTTTCCCTGGCTGTCTACCGAGGGCGTGGCGCTGGCGGCGCTGGGGCTCTCCGGCGAGGGCTGGTTCGATGGCCCGGCGCTGCTCGCCGCCTATCGGCGCAAGGCGCGCAGCATGGGGGTCGGCTATGTGGCGCAGGATGCCACCGGCTTCACCCGCGACGGGCGCCGCGTCACCGGCGTCACGCTGGCCGATGGCGGCACGCTGGCCTGCGACATCGCGGTGAACGCCGCCGGCCCGTGGGCGGCGCGGGTGGCGGCCTGGGCGGCGATCGACCTGCCGGTGCGCGCCCGCAAGCGCATGGTGTTCGTGGTCGCCTGCCGCACCCCGCTGCCCGGCTGCGGCCTGACCATCGACCCGAGCGGCATCTGGTGGCGGCCGGAGGGTGCCTTCTACCTGTGCGGCCGGTCGCCGGACGAGGGCGAGCCGGACCCGGACGAGGCGCCGCTGGAGGTGGACGAGGCGATGTTCCATGACCGCATCTGGCCGGCGATGGCCGAGCGGGTGCCGGCGTTCGAGGCGTTGAGGCTGTCCTCGTCCTGGGCCGGGTATTACGAATACAATACGTTCGACCAGAACGGCATCGTCGGCCCGCACCCGGACTGCGAGAACCTGATCTTCGCCAACGGTTTCTCCGGCCACGGCATCCAGCACTCGCCGGCCACCGGGCGGGCGGTGGCGGAATTGATCGTGCATGGCCGCTACACCAGCCTGGACCTGTCGCCGCTTGGCTTCGGCCGGGTGCTGCGCGGTGAGAAGCTGATCGAACGGAATATTGTTTAGCCAGGAGCGGGCCATGAGCGATTACAATGTGGGCGATCTGGTCGCCGAATTTCTCGCCTTGTGCGGCGTTACCACCGCGTTTGGCGTGGTCAGTGTGCACAATATCCCGATGCTGGACGGCATCGGCCGGCGCAATGCCATACGCTTCGTGATGACGCGCGGCGAGCTTGGCGCCAGCCATATGGCGGATGGCTATGCCCGCGCCACCGGCAGCCTCGGCGTGCTGTTCACCAGCACCGGGCCTGGGGCGGCCAACGGGGTGGCCGGCCTGGTGGAAGCCGGTTTCGCCGGCTCGCCGCTGCTGCACATCACCGGCCAGACTGCGACCAAATTCGTCGATCGCGGCATGGGCTCGGTGCATGACGTGCCGGACCAGCTCGGCATGCTGAAAGCGGTTTCCAAGGCGGCATTCCGGGTCCGTTCGGCGCAGCAGGCGCTGGGCACGCTGACCAGGGCGGCGGTGGTGGCCCTGACGCCGCCGATGGGGCCGGTCAGTGTCGAGGTGCCGATCGATATCCAGCGCACGCCGATCGCCCGCCCCGCCGCGTTCGACAATTTCACCCTGCCGGTGCCGACTCCGCTGCAACCGGATGCCGCCGCACTGCAACACCTCGCCGCCCGCATCGCCCAGGCGAGGCGCCCGATGCTGTGGCTCGGCAACGGCGCGCGCGGAGCCGGCGAGGGGGCGCGGGCGCTGCTCGATCTCGGCTTCGGCATGGTGACCAGTTGGAACGGCCGCGGCGTGGTGCCGGAGGACCATCCGATGAGCCTCGGCGCGCTGAACGGCAATGGCAGCCAGGCGGTGCAGGAGTTCTACGCCGGCTGTGACCTGATGCTGGTGGCGGGCTCCCGGCTGCGCGGCCACGAGACCGGCGATTTTTCCGTCAAGCTGCCGCCGCTGGTGCAGATCGATGTCGATCCGGCGGCGAATGGGCGGACCTATGCAGCCGAATGCATGGTGGTCGGCGATGCCCGCCCGAGCCTGCTGCAATTGGCCGCGCTGTTGCGCGGAAAAATGCGGATCGATGCCGGTTTTGCCGCCGATTTCGCCACCGCCAAGGCCCGCGCGCAGGCCGATTTCCGCGCCACACTCGGCCCCTACGCCAGCTTCCCCGAGCAGCTCCGCGCGGTGATGCCGCGTGACGCGCTGTGGGTGCGCGACATCACGCTGAACAATTCCACCTGGGGCAACCGGCTGTTCCCGGTCTACGGCCCGCGCGACAGCATCTATCCGGTGGGGGCCGGGATCGGGCTGGGGCTGCATCTGGGCATCGGCGCGGCGCTGGCGGCGGGCGGGCGCAAGACGGTGATGATGTCGGGCGACGGCGGCTTCTTCCTCAACGTCACCGAGCTATGGACGGCGGTGCAGGAGCGCGCCGACATGGTGATGCTGGTGATGAACGATCGCGGCTACGGGGTGATCAAGCATATCCAGGATTCGCTGTACGGCGGCCGGCGCTTCTACGGCGACCTGCTGGCGCCCGACCTGCAGCAACTGGCGGCGCTGGCCGGGATTCCGGC
>DATJEA010000343.1:0-2584 GCA_035497095.1 Acetobacteraceae bacterium
GCAGGCCGGGGGAATTGGCCAAGGCGCGGGCGATCGCCACCCGCTGCTGCTCGCCACCGGAAAGTTTGCCCGGCGCATGCTCGGCGCGCGGTCGCAGACCGAACACATCGAGCAACGCCATCGCCCGCTCTGCGGCGGCACTACGGGAAACACCGGCAATCATCTGCGGCAGCACCACATTCTCCAACGCCGAAAACTCCGGCAGCAGATGATGGAACTGATAGACAAAGCCGATCGAGTCGCGGCGGATCGCGGTGCGCTCGCGGTCAGCCAAGGCGCCGGCATCCCGCCCGGCCACCCGAATTTGCCCGCCATCCGGCTTTTCCAGCAGCCCGGCCAGATGCAGCAGCGTCGATTTGCCGGCGCCGGAGGGCGCCACCAGTGCGACGATCTGCCCGGCCTGCAAGGTGAGGTCGACACCGCGCAGCACCGGCAGGTCGCCGCCCGGGCCGCGATAGGTGCGCACCACGCCCTGCATTTCCAATGGGTTACTCATTGCGCAGCACCTCGACCGGATCGGTACGGGCGGCCTTCCAGCTTGGGTAGATGGTCGCCAGCAGCGACAGCACCAGCGCCAGGATCACCACCCGGATGACGCTGGTCCAGTCGATCGTGTCGGGCAGACTGGTCAGCAAAAATACCGAAGAATCAAACACCTGGCCGCCGGTCACCCGCTCGATGAAATGCTGGATGGCGACGATGTTGCGGCACACCACAATGCCCAGCACGGTGCCCAGTGCTGTGCCGGTGACGCCGACGAAGGCGCCGCACATCATGAAAATCCGCAGAATCGCGCCGCTGCTTGCACCCATGGTGCGCAGCACGGCGATGTTCCGCCGCTTGTCCTTCACCAGCATGATCAGCGACGAGATGACGTTGAACGCCGCCACCAGGATGATCATGCCGAGCACGATGAACATGGTATCCTTTTGAATTTGCAGCACACTGATCAACTGATCGTTGGAGTGCCGCCAGTCCCGCAGCAACAGCTTGCGTTGGCCGAGCAGCGGCCGGATGGCATCCACCACCCGCCCCACCTGATCCGGATCGGCCAGCCGGATCTCGATGCCGGTGATCGCATCGGGCTTCTGGAAGAACACCTGGGCGGCGGCAAGTGGCAGAAAAACCACGGAATTATTATAGGTGGAGAGCCCGGCATCGAACACCGCCACCACCTTGTAGCCGCGCACGCGCGGGATGGTGCCGAACGCGGTGGCGGCGCCCTGCGGCGAGATCAGCGTCACCCGGCTGCCGATGTTCAGCCGGTCGCTGTCGGCATAGCCAATCCCGATCACGATCGCATCATCGCCGTGGAAGTCATTGAGATTGCCGGCCAATATGTGGTCGCTGACCTGGTGCAGCGCGCGCAGATCGGCCTCGGTCATGCCGCGCACCAGCCCGCCGCTGCCGCCCGGCCGACCGGTGGTCAGCAGCACCTGACCGTCCAGCACCGGGGTGGCCGAAGTAACCCCCGGGATTTTCTGGATTCCCGTCACCAGCGGCTGGTAGTCGTCGATCTTGTCGCCGGCATAGGCCTCGATCGAGATATGGCCGTTCACGCCGAGGAAACGCGTCACCATCTCGGTCTGAAACCCGGTCATCACGCTGGCCACCACGATCAGCGTGGCCACCCCGAGCGCGATGCCGACCAGCGAGAAAATCGCGATCACCGAGACGAATCGCTCGCCTTTTCTCGCCCGCAAATAGCGTCCGGCGACCATAAATTCGAACGCAGCGCTCATAAAGTCACACGATTCCGGTTAAAACCGCAGCGCCGCATCAGCCCAGCTTCGCCAGCGCCGCCTCCACTGAGAGTTCCTCCTTGTCCCCCGTCGCGCGGCGTTTCAACTCCACCATCCCATTGGCCGCCCCGCGCGGGCCGACGACGATCTGCCAGGGGTGGCCCATCAGGTCGGCATCGGCGAATTTGGCGCCGGCGCGTTCGGCGCGGTCGTCATACAGCGCGTTGCCGTGCAGCTTCACATAGATGTCCTCGGAGATCGCATCGCAGGCGGCGTCGCCGGATTTGAGGTTGAGGATCGCGGCCTTCCAGGGCGCCACCGAATCCGGCCATTTGATGCCGGCCTCATCGTGATGCGCCTCGATCAGCGCGCCGACCAGGCGGGAGACGCCGATGCCGTAGCTGCCCATATGCGGCATCACCTGGGCGCCGTCCGGTCCGACCACGCGCAGGCCCATCGGTTCGCTGTATTTGGTGCCGAAATAGAAGATATGGCCGACCTCGATGCCCCTGCCCTCACGCTTGTCAGCCACCTTGGCCCAGGCCGCTGCATCGTGCTTGTCGTCGGTGGCGGCGTAGGGTGTGGTCATGGTGACGTAGAAACGTTCCAGATCCGCCTCCGACTCGAACGAGAACGCCGAGGAGGAATAGTCGATCTGCTCGAACGCCGCATCGTAATAGACTTGGCTCTCGCCGGTGGGCGCCAGGATGATGAATTCGTGGCTCAGGTCGCCGCCGATCGGGCCGGTATCGGCGGCCATCGGGATCGCCTGCACGCCCACCGGCGAGAGCCAAGTCTATTACGATGCGGCGTTCGAGCAGATCGACTATTCCTCCTCGGCG
>DATJEA010000344.1:0-9604 GCA_035497095.1 Acetobacteraceae bacterium
GCAGCCGGCCTGGGTCATCGCCGCCAGACAGTCCGGCAACACCGCGGCGGCCACCACGAAGCTCAGCGTGCCGCGATGCCGCAATGGCGCCGCCAGCCGCGCCGCCCACAGCGCGAACAGCCCGGCCGCCGCGCGGCGCGCCGCCTCCCGGCCGGGATCGGGCGACGCGGTGCCGGCGGCGGCGTGCCAGGGCGGGTTGGCGAAGGCGTGGTCGAACGTGCCCTCCGGCCGCAGCGCCGCCAGATCGCCGTGCAGCACCTGCAGGCCGGTGAAGCCGTTGGCGGCGATGTTGCGCCGCGCCAGCGCCGCCTGCGCCGGGTCGCGCTCCAGCCCGACGCCGCTGAGGCCGGCGACCCGCGCCGCCAGGCAGAGCAGCGCGGTGCCGGCGCCGGTGCCGCCCTCCAGCACCCGCGCGCCGGGGCGGGCCGGGATGCCGGCGGCCAGCAGCACCGGCTCGATGCCGCTGCGATGGCCGGTCGGCTGCTGGTCGTGGCGCACCCGGCCGCCGAGCAGCCAACCCTCCTCGGCCGCGGTCTCGCTCACAACTCGCCGGCCTCGCGCAACACCTGCCGCGCCCGCGCTTCGTCCGCCTCGCCGACCACCAGCCGGCGCGGAATGGCGCCGATGCTGCCCTCCATCGCGCTGGTGTGGCCATCGAGCAGCGAACAGGCGATGCCGGCGTCGCGCAGCAGCGCCATCAGGAAGCTGAGCCGCACCGGCTCGTTGGACAGGACCAGTACGCGCATGTCATCTCCTGTTGCCGGCCGACCCATCGCCTTGACCCTGTCTCCGGCGCGCCGATATGGTGGGTTCAGCGCCCCGGAGGCAAGCCCGCCGTGAACGCGCATCCAGGAGAAGCCATTGGGCGTCGTCGCCAGCCTGCCCGCCGCGCGCCAGCCAGACACGGCGCGGTCGCCTGATCCGGTGCTCCAGATGGATGCGCTGACCAGGCTGCTCGGCCTGGTGGCGGAGGACATGGAGGCCTGCAACCGCGCCATCGTCGCGCGGATGGACAGCCCGGTGGCGCTGATTCCGCAACTCGCGGCGCATCTGGTGGCGGCCGGCGGCAAGCGGCTGCGGCCGCTGCTGACGCTGGCCTGCGCCCGGCTGTGCGGCTACCAGGGGGGCGCGCGGCACGTCCATCTCGCCGCCTGCGTCGAGTTCATCCATACCGCGACCTTGCTGCATGACGATGTGGTGGACGAAAGCCTGCTGCGGCGCGGGGCGGCCAGCGCCAACGCGGTGTTCGGCAACAAGGCCAGCGTGCTGGTCGGCGATTTTCTGTTCGCGCGGGCGTTCCAGCTGATGGTCGAGGACGGCTCGCTCAGGGTGCTGGAAATCCTGTCCGGCGCCTCGGCCACCATCGCCGAGGGCGAGGTGCTGCAACTGGCCACGCAGAACGACCTCTCCACCTCGGAGGACCGCTACCTGGACGTGGTGCGGGGCAAGACCGCCGCGCTGTTCGCCGCCGCCTGCCAGGTCGGCGCGGTGGTGGCCGGGCAGCCGGAGACCGCCGAGGCGGCGCTGTGCGACTACGGCATGAATCTCGGTATCGCCTTCCAGCTGGTGGACGATGCGCTGGACTACGCCGCCGACCAGGCCAAGCTCGGCAAGACCATCGGCGACGATTTCCGCGAGGGCAAGATCACCCTGCCGGTGCTGCGCGCCTACGCCGCCGGCGACGCGGCCGAGCGCGGCTTCTGGCGCCGCACCATCGAGGCCAGCGAGCAGAGCGAGGCCGATCTGGACGAGGCGCTGCGGCTGATTGCCCGCCATGATGCGATCGGCGCCACACTGGTCCGCGCCACCGGGTTCGCCGAGGCGGCCAAAACCAGCCTTGGCGGCTTTGCCGACGGCCCGATCCGCGCCTGCCTGGCCGAGATCGCCGATTTCACGGTCAGCCGCGGGAGCTGAGGGTGATTGGCCGGCTGGCGGCGGGTGCCGCCGGGCGCATCGAGGGGCTGCTGAACGAGGATCGCATCGGGCTCGCGGTGACCGGGCTCAGCCGCGCCGGCAAGACGGTGTTCATCACCTCGCTGGTGCATAACCTGCTGGCGCTGGGGGCCGCTGGGCGGGGGCGCGACACGTTGCCACTGTTTACCGCGGCGCTGCGCACGCCGGATGGCGACAACCGGCTGCGCGGAATCCGCATCCTGCCGCCGGACGGCGGGCTGCCGCAATTCGACTATGCCGGCAAGCTGGCCAGCCTGGCCGCCGATACGCCGGCCTGGCCCGAGCCGACGCAATCGCTGGCGCAGATTTCGCTGGCGATCACGCTGGACCGCCGCTCACCGGTCGCGCGGTTCACCGGGCCGCGCCGGGTGCGGCTGGATATTCTCGATTATCCCGGCGAATGGCTGCTCGACCTGCCGCTGCTGCAACGCGACTTTGCCCGCTGGTCGGCCGAGACGCTGGCGCTGCTGCGCACCAAGCCACGGGCCGAGATTGCCGGCAGGTTCCTCACCTGGCTCGGGCATCTGCGCGCCGCCGATCCGCCGGACGCCACCACGCTCGCGCATGGCGCCGGGCTCTACCGCGCCAGCCTGCGCGATGCGGCGGCGCGCGGGCTGCGCTATCTGCAACCCGGCCGCTTCCTGGCGCCGCCGGCCGCCGACGACCCCGATTTCCTCACCTTCTTCCCGCTGGAGGGGGGCGGGCCGACCGCCGCGCTGCTCGCCGCCCGCTTCGCCGGCTATCAGCGCGACATGCGCCGGCGCTTCTTCGACACGCATTTCCGTCGTTTCGACCGGCAAGTGATGCTGGTCGATCTGCTCTCCGCACTGCATGCCGGCCGCGCCGCGTTCGAGGACACCGCCCGCGCCATCTCCGACATCGCCAGCGGGCTGCGGCATGGCTGGGGGCATGGCCTGAAGCTCGACGGGCTGCCGCTGGCCCATCATATCCCGCCGGTGCTGCTCGGCGGAAGGGTGGTGCCGCGGCCGATCGGCCGGGTCGCCTTCGTCGCCACCAAGGCCGATCACGTGCCGGCGCTGCGGCGCGAGAACCTGCGCAACCTGCTGCGCGCGATCGTGGCGCGGGGGACCGCCGCGGCCGGTTCGGCGGTGAGCCATCACGTTGCCGCGGCGGTGCTGGCCACCGAGGACGCCACCGCCAGGATCGGCGACCGGCCGACCGAGGTGGTGCGCGGCGTGCTGCTCGGCGAGACCCAGGCGCGCGCCTTCCATGTCGGCGACGTGCCCTCGGCGATCCCGCCGGACGGGTTCTGGGCGGAGTCCTTTTTCAGCCTGCCGGTGTTCCGCCCGCCGCGCATCATCGCGGATGGCAGCCACGGCATCCCACATCTGGGGCTGGACGCCATCCTCACCGAGTTGATCGGAGACCGGCTGTGACCCCCGAACCGCCGCCCATGCAGAACCGCGGCCCGCTGCTGCTGGAACCGGAGGCCGATGCGCCGGCGGTGATCGACCCCGGCTGGCAGCCGGCCTCGCTGGCAGCGCCTCGCCCGCCGCGCGGCACGCTGGGCTGGCTCGCCGGCGGCGTGGCGCTGTTGCTGGGCAGTTGGATCGCGCTCTCGGCAGTTACCTTCGTCGAGGACCTGTTCGCTCGCTCCACCACGCTCGGGGCGTTGGCGCTGGCCGGCATCGGCGCCGGTGCGGCGATGCTGGCGGTGGCCGCGACGGTTGAAAGCCGGGCCTGGCGCGGCCTCGCGCGGGTCGATCAGTTGCGCGCGGCATTGGGCGGCTCGAACCTGCCGGCGATGCGGGTGGCCGCCCGGAGCTGGGTCGCCAGCCTGCGCCCCGGCCTGGCCGATGCCGGCGGGATCCTGGCCGAGATCGAGCGCGCCGAAACGCCGACGGCGCTGCACGCCCTGCTGCTCGCCCAGGTATCCGCGCCGCTCTCGGTCGCCGCCGGGCGGATCGGCCGGCAGGCGGCGCTGGAGGGTGCAGCCCTGGTCGCCATCCTGCCGCACCCGGCACTGGACGGGGTGTTCGCCGGGCTGCGCGGGTTGCGGGTGATCCGCCAGGTCGCGGCGCTGTACGGGCTGCGGCCCGGCACGCTGATGGGCTTCTCGCTGGCCCGCCGCGTGGTGTGGACCGCCGCCGGCACCGCGGGCATGGACATGCTGGCGCACACCATGCTCGATCAGGTGGTGACCACGGTCCCCGGCATTCGCCACGTCGCCGCCGCCATCCCTGGCGCCGGCGTGGCGGCGGTGCGGCTGTACCGGCTGGCGCATATCACCGGCGCCGCCTGCGACCCGCTGCCGAAGCCTTAGGGCGGCGTGGCGCAGCATCCACCGTGCCGCCCCCGGTCAGCAGATCAGAGCAAAGCCACCTTGCCGGTGCTGATCTCATAGACGCCGGCGACCGAATTCAGCTTCCCGGCGGCGTGCAGTTTCGACAGGATCGGGCCGGTCGTCTGCGCCCGCTCCGCGTTGCTCCTGGCGTTCTCGGCGGTTACCGCGGCGGCCAGGTCGGCGGGGTGGGTTTTCATCGCGTCATAGACCGCCGGCCGGATGGCGTTGACCAGGCTCGGCAGATGCCCCGGCGGCAAGGTGTTGTCCTGGATCGACTTGATGGTGGCGCTGACCGCGCCGCACGAAGTATGGCCAAGCACGACGATCAGCTGGATGCCGAGTACTGCGGCGCCATATTCGATGCTGGCGAGGCCGTCGTCGTTGATGAAGTTGCCGGCCACCCGCACCACGAACAAGGCACCCGGCCCCTGGTCGAACAGCAACTCCGGCGCCACCCGGGAATCCGAGCAACTGACGATGGTGGCGAATGGACGTTGCCCGGCCGCCCGCTGGGCACGGCCCAACGCATGGTCGGTATTGATGGCCGCATTGGCGACATAGCGGGCATTGCCCTCGACCAGGCGCCGCAATGCCTCGTCCGGGGTAACCGCCGCCGCCTCGGCCGCCCGGGCAACGCGGGTCGACATCATCGCCCCGGTCGCCGCCAGCGCCAGCCCGCCGGCAAACAGCTTGCGTCGGCTCAAAGTCGCGCTGGAACAATTCTGGCACATGGCTTGTTTCCTTTTTTTGGTTTCGGTTGGCTGCCCGATCGGGGCATGCGTCGCGCGGCGAGTGGTCAGCGTAGCGGTGGTAGAGATGCCGTATCACTTCGCCTACGGCGGCGTTGGCGGCGGGGCCGGGAAAGCTGGTTAGCACGACCGCACCCAGATTCTGCCCGGTGTTGATGACAACCCGGGCGAGATTCATACCGTTGGAGCCGTTATGCGCGAGCAGCGGCCGGGGAGCCCATTGATACAGCACGATGCTCCAGCCCAACCCGTACCAACCGGTCTCCGGCGCGCCCGGCGACGGATTGCGGCGCACCGGCGTCTGGACATGGATCGACTGGATGTCGCGCAGCGTTTCCGGCGAGACCAGCGCCGGTCCGCGCCTGCCCTGGCCGGCGTTCCAACCGGCCCATTCGGCGTAATCGCGGATCGACATATTGGCATTCCCGGCGGGCCGAGCCGGGCGGTCGGCATGCCCATCGGCACGAAGATGCGGTCATCCATCAACTGCTCCCACGGCGTGCCGGCGGCCTTCTCGATCATCGAACCGGCAATCATGTAGCTGAAGTTGGAGTACTGGAACGGCGAGCCTTTGGGCACGGTCACGACGTGGCGCTTCCACGCATCCAGCGTCCGCAGGCGCAGCGCCGGCGGGTTGTAGTCGAACGGGTTGCCGTTGAAATAGAGCGCCAGCATATCCTCGGTGTCGCCGGGGATGCCGCTTGCGTGCGACAGCAATTGCGCCAACGTGGCGCCGGCCAGACTGGCGCTCAGGCCGGGAACCTCGCGGCCGAGCACCTCGCCCACCGTCGAGCCCCAGCCGAGGCGCCCCTCCTCGACCAGCATGCCGGCCAGAGTCGCGGTCATCGACTTGGTGTTCGAGCCCAGGTGGAACCGGTCATCGAGGCTCACCGGCATCTGCCTCATGGATCCGCGTGCCCACCACCGCCGCCGCGATGACAGTGCCGCCCTTGACGACGGCGGCCGCCAGCGCCGGCAGGCCATGCCCGGTCCGGACACACTCCAGATCGTCGCCGACATCGGTCTGCTGCGCCCAGGCGGCAGGCGCCGGGATAACCGCGCTCAGCCCCACCATGGCCAACCCGCGTAGCAGAGCGTTGCGGGAGCAGCAGCCGGCCGGCTCGGGTGGTTGCTCAGGCATCGGATCATTGCTTCCGGGATTGCCACCAGGCCTGATAGCGCGGAGCGGAACGGCTTCAGGCGAACAGCGGCTCAGGCCAGGCGGGCGGACTCACGGCGGCTATCCGAAAACCGCAAACCGCCGCATGACGCTGCGCCCCGCTCAGCGGCTCAACGGCTCAACGTCGCCGATGGCGCCTCGCCGAACAGGCGCTTGTAGTCGCCGGCGAAGCGCCCGAGATGCAAGAACCGGCGGCCGCGCGCCGCGGCACTGCCGGCAGCGGTGAACCAGCCGCTCACCAGTTCTCCGAACGCCGCCTGATGCAGCGTGCGCAACGCCACCACCTGACGCGGCGCAGTCTCCCAAGAGCGCTGGTTCAGGGCGCGCGCGGCGCGCAGGAAGGCCGCCTGGTCCAGGCTGACATAGGTCGTCTGTGCGCCGGCGGGAACATAGAGATCGAACGCCGTGTGTTCCGGCATCACGAACAGGTCTGCCGCGCCGGCGCTGCGGCGCCCGGAAAATCGGAAGCCGGGATCGGGTGTGCAATAGGAAATGGTGCACAGATTGGCCGGGGTCGTGCCCAATTTCTGCACCGCTGCATGCTGACGCTCCCGCACGACCTGCTGCGCGCCGAGGTCCAGGCTGGCCAGATCGGCGACCCTCCGGCCGCGGCTGAGCTGGAGATACTCCATCCCGATCCAGGGCTGCATGGCGGCCTGCGCCCCCGCATCCTCGATGCTGGCCAGGCGCAGCCCGTCGCCGTCCGCTGCTGTGGCGGCAGAGCTCGGTTCCTGCTCGCTCGGGCCGGGATGGTGCTCAGCCGAAATCGTCCTCCGCCCCTCTCACCTGCCTGACCTACCCGCCGAATGTTTCATCCGATTCTGCTCTCCTTCATTGCATCGCCGGAGGGTAGTGCTTCCGGCCAGAACCGCGTGCGCTATCCGGCCAACACGGCGCCGTGGCGCAGGACCGTCGCATGCGGCCGCGGCGCCGGCATGGCCGCGGCGGTAGCGGCGCCAGGCAGCTCCGTTGCCGGGCGGGGGTGGCCGAGCAGGTAGCCCTGGAGCAGATCGCAGGCCTGTTCCCGTAGAAATGTGGCCTGCGCGGCGGTTTCCACGCCCTCGGCGGTGATCTGGCGGTTCAGGGTGCGGCCAAGGCCGATGATGGCCTGCACGATGGCGCGCGCATTGGCGTCGTCCAGCATGTCTCGCACGAAGGACTGGTCGATCTTGATCCGGTCGAACGGGAACCGGCTCAGATAGCTCAGCGAAGAATAGCCGGTGCCGAAATCATCGAGCGCGACGGTGACACCCAAAGCCTTCAGGCGATGCAGCGTGGCCAGCGCCTGGTCGGCGTTGTCGATCAGCACACTCTCGGTCAGCTCCAGTTCGAGCCGGGCGGCGGCGAGGCCGGTGCTGGCCAGCACGTCGGCCACGGATTTGACCAGTCCGGGCTGGCGGAACTGCGCCGGCGACAGGTTGACCGAGACGTTGAGCGACGACTCCCAGCTGGCGGCTTCGCGGCAGGCGGTCTGCATCACCCAATGGCCGAGCGGCGAGATCAGGCCGGTTTCCTCGGCGAGCGGGATCAGTTCGGCCGGGCTGATCCAGCCGAGCTGCGGATGGTTCCAGCGCAGCAACGCCTCATAGCCGGCGATGCTGCCATCGGCGCCGCGCAGCAGCGGCTGATAATGCAGCTGCATCTGGCCGCCGCTGATGGCAACGCGCAGGTCACTCTCCAGCCGCCGGCGGCGCTGCACCCGCAGGTCCATCTCCGGCTCGAAGAAACGAACGGTCGGGCTGCCGCTGCGGCGCGCCTCGTGCTTGGCCCGATACAGCGCCGAGTCGGCCTGCTGCAGCAGGCGCGCCGGTGTGGTGGCGTCGGCGGGAAAGGTGGCAATGCCGATGCTGGCGGAGATGCTGACCTGCTGCCCGTCGATGTCGTACGGCTCGGCCAGCAGGGTGGCGAGCCGCGTCCCAAGCGTGGCGGCGGCCTGCGGCTGGGCCTGGCCGGTCTGGATGATGGCGAACTCGTCGCCGCCCAACCGGCCCACGGTATCGATCTCGCGGATCGCCGAGCGCAGGCGTGCGGCGATCTGCTGCAACAGCAGGTCGCCGGCCTGGTGGCCGAGCAGGTCATTGACCGGCTTGAAACGATCGAGATCGAGACAGAGCACCGCGACTTCCACCGCCGGGTTGCGGCTGGCCTGGGCGATGGCCTGGCCGAGGCGGTCGTTGAACAGGAAGCGGTTGGCCAGCCCGGTGAGCGCGTCGTGATGCGCCATGTGGCGGATGTGGTTTTCCGCGGCGCGGCGCTCACGCAGGTCGCGCAGCAGCGCCACCCGGGCCGGGCGGCCGTCATGCTCGATGCCGTAGCTGCGCAGTTCCACCGGCACAGTGCGCCCGCCCGGCAGTTGCAGGTCCAGTTCCACGACGTCGCCCAGATCGTGCTGCGGCGAGGGTCCGGGCGGATGCAGCAGCAGCGGCGCGAGGTCGGTCTGGCCGAAAATATCCCGCAAACGCTGTCCGACCACCGCCTTGACCGGGCGGCCGAGCAGGCGGCACAACGCCTCGTTCACATCCAGCACCTCGTCGTCGGCATGGATCAGCACGCCTTCCTGCGTGGCGTCGGCGAGCATGCGGAACCGGTGGGCCTGGCGCGCGGTATGCTCGGAGAAGCGGCGGTCGGCCAGGCTGCCCAGCTGCGACAGCAACAGGATCACCAGGGCGATGCTGCTGACCCCGGTGGCGAGCGGGAACGGGTTGAATTCGGCCACGCCGTAGCCGGGGCCGCCATCGGGCAGGAAAATGAGCGCGGCCACGCCGGTGAAATGCAGGCCGCAGATCGCCAGCGCGAGCAATGCCGCCGCGATCAGGCGCTGCGGCCAGCGGGCCAGGCGGTTGAACAGCAGAAACGCTGCGACCGCGAGCGGCACGCCGACCGCGAACGAGGCCAGCACCATGCCCCGGTCCCACAGCAGCGTGCCGGGCACGCGCAGCGCGGCGAGGCCGAGATAGTGCATCGCGCCGATCGTCCCGCCGGCGATCACCCCGCCGCCGATCCGCGCCGGCAACGCCGAGCCGCCAAGCTGCGCGGCGCCGAACGCCAACAGCATGCCGGCGACCGCCACCAGGCCGGAAAGCACGGTTGCGCCTGGCGCAAAGCCCTCCAGCTGATCGGCGTGGAAGCCGAGCATGGCGACGAAATGGGTGGCCCAGATGCCGCAGCCGAACGCAATGGCGCCGGCCGCGGTCCAGGCCTGCCGGGTTCGCCCGGCGGCAATCGCCGCGCGAGCCAGCAGGTTAAGCGACGTAACGGCGGCGATGCCGCAGATCACGATCGCCACGATCAGCAGGCGCCAATCGTGCTCTTGGGTGAGGCAATCGATGACGGTGAACATTTCTTCACCTTGCTACGACATGGCGAGCCTGTCATGGTCCGGTAGGCGGATTCGGGGCTCCGGTGAAGTATTAAGCC
>DATJEA010000345.1:0-6611 GCA_035497095.1 Acetobacteraceae bacterium
CTGCCGAAACCGCCCAGGGTCACGGTGACGAAGGCGACGATCACCAGCGTCTCGCCCACCGTCGGCGAAATATAGAAGAACGTGGCGATCAGCGCGCCCGCCACCCCGGCCGCCCCCGCCGCCAGCCCCCAGGCCACCGCCTGCATGTGCGCCGGCTGGATGCCCATCAACTGCGCCGCGGTCTCATCCTCGGCCACCGCCAGCATCTTGCTGCCGAGCGAGGTGCGGGTGAGCAGCAGATGCAGCCCGGCGGTCAGCACCAGCGCCACCAGCCCGGCCAACAGCCGCGAGGCCGGCAGCCTGATGCCACCGATATCATAGGTGCCGCCCACCAGATCGCCGGGCAGCGAGAGGAAATTGGCGCCAAAATACCAGAACGTCGCATAGCGCAGGAACAACGCCAGCCCGAACGTCGCCAGAATCTGGGCGATGATCGGCGCCTCGACGATATGCCGCATCAGCGAAAAATAAACCACCACCCCAAGCGTCGCCAACACCAGCGCCGCAATCGGCACCGAAGCCGCCGGCCCCAGCCCCATCACCTTGAACACCACGAACGCGGTATACATCGCCACCATGACGAAATCGCCATGCGCGAAGTTGATCACGTTCATCATGCCCCAGATCAACGTCAGACCCGACGCCAACAACGCATAAACCGCGCCAAGCAACAGCCCGCCGATAATGACCTGCAAGAGGGTGATGCTCATGCCGTCGCACCTCGCGGCTGGCGGGTGGCAAGAAAGCAAGGCTGGGGCGCTGCCCCAGACCCCGCCAGGGGCCGAGCCCCTGGACCTCGGTTTTGGTTGCCTTCGGCAGAGGGGGGCGAGGTGCTGGTTGCAACATCCCCTTGCCCCCCTCTGCCGAAGGCAACAAGGTCGGGGGTTCCAAGGGCTCGGCCCTTGGCGGGGTTCGGGGCAGCGCCCCGTCTTGCTTCCTGCAACACCGCAGCCACAAGGCGCAGCGGCATGGGTGTTACCAGCCTTTGTAGGGCAGTTGCAGCGCTGCGGTGGCGTGTTCTTTTGGCCAGACGGCGACGTATTTGTCGCCTTGCACCTGGATCAGCAGTGCGGAGGCGAGGGTGTTGTTGCCTTTGGCGTCGAATTTCACCCCCCGGTAGCCCATCATCAGTTGGTTGGGTTTGAGGTCGGTGGCTTTCAGCGCCGCCTGGATTTTGGCCGGTTCGGTGGAGCCGGCGCGGTTGATCGCGTCGGCCAGGGTCAGCACGCCCTGCATGGCGCGGCCGGCGGTGTCGTCGAGGTCGACGCCGCGGATTTTCTTGTACATCTCGTTGATATGGAAGGTCGGGCTGCCCGGCTTGCCGATATCCCAGGCGGAGCGGTTGATGGCGCCCTGGGCGATGTCGCCGACGGTCTTGAGGAAGGACGCGTCGGAGAAGCCGCTGTCGTCGCCGATCAGGATGGAGGGCTTATAGTCCAGCGCCTTCATCGCCTTCATGTAGAGAATGGCGTCCGAGGTGTAGCTGACGAAGATCACCACGTCGGGCTTGGCGTCTTTCAGCTTCAGCACCTGGGACTGCACGTCGGTGGTATTCGCGCTGTACGGGATTTGCAGGCCGATATTGAAGCCTTCCTCCTTGGCCACCTGCTCCAGCACCTTGGCGATCGAGGTGCCGTAATCGCTGTTCTCGTTGACCACGGCGATGCTGTCGACCTTGTGGCCGCCGGCCTTGAGGTCCTTCAGGAACGCCATGTAGGTCTTGGCGATGTCGGAGGCGACCGGGGTGGTGCGGAAGAACCACTTGAAGCCGCGCTCGGTAAGGTTGGCGGCCACCGACTCGCCATTGACGAACGGCACGCCGTATTTCTCGGCGATGGCGCTGGCGGTGAGCGTAATGCCGGACTGATAGGCGCCGGTCAGCGCGGTGACGTGCTGCTGGGTGATCAGCCGCAGCGCCTGGTTCTGCCCGGCGGCGGGCGAGCCCTGGTTGTCGGCGAAGATGAAGTGGATCTTGGCGCCGCCCAGGTTGGGCAGGCCGGCGGACTTGGCCAGCGTGATGTCGCCGAGTTCCGGGTGGGCGTTGTTGACGATGTCCTCGGCGACCTGCAACGCGGCCTTGGCCGACTCGCCGGCGCTGGCGGCGTTGCCGCTGAGCGGGTAGATGGCGCCGATATTGATGGTCTCCGCCGCGGTGGCCGGGGGGGTGGCGAACGCGAGTGTTCCGGCCACGGCCGACAATCCGACCACGGCACTCCGCCTGGTGACACGCATGGCAACCCTCCTCGATTTTTTTGCGGGCGATTGCGCGCCCGAACGCGGTTCGAACGCCACGCTAACAGGCTTCCACCCGCGGGGGAACCCGCTCAGGCGATCTTGCCGCCGGCCGCGCGCGCCAGCATCGCCTTCATCGCGCGGCGCAGATCGGTGAGGTAGCGGACATGCTCCTCCTCGATGGTGTGGCGGGCGGAGTGCTTGTAGCGGCTGGCGTACCAGCGTGCGCGCTCGGCGATCGCGGCGTGCATCTCGGCGGGCGGCGGCAGTACCGCGTTGCCCAGCAGGATTTCCCGCACCCAGCGCGCCTGATGCTCGAACACCATGTTCAGCGCGGTGTCGGTGTTGAAGAAGCCGAGCAGAAACAGGCCGGGCCAGTCCGGCGGCACCATGCGCAGATACAGCGGCAGCGTGTTGTCCCGCACCGAAAGCACCTCGGGCGGCAGGAAATCGAGGTCGATGCGATAGCCGGTGGCGGCGATCAGCGTGTCGAACTCTCCCTGGCTGCCGTCGGCGAAGTGCAGCCTGCGGCCCTCCACCTTGCTGATGCCCTGCTTTACGGTGACGCGGCGATAGGCGATGTCGGTGACGATGGTGGCGTTGGAGGTGACGTGGGTGAGCGTGGTCGGCGCCTTGAAGCCGAGCCGCGCCATGTCGCCATGCGCCAGCCAGATCAGCAGCCGAATCAGCCGGTTGCGCACCGCACGCGGGATCAGCGGGTGCTGGATGCGGGCGGTGATGTCGGTGAAGGCGCGGCCGAACAGCAGCTTGGGCAGGATCACCACGCCGGAGCGGGCCACCAGCACGGTGCCCGGCGAGGTGACGCACACGTCGCTGGCGATATCGCAGGCGCTGTTGCCGACGCCGACCACGCAGACCCGCTTGCCCACGAACGCCTCCGGCGCGCGGTAATCGTGCGAGTGCAGGTATTCGCCGGCGAACTCCTGCAGCATCGGCGCGTGCAGCGGCTGCGTCAGGTGGCCGGTGGCGGCGATCACCGCGTCGAACCGCTCGCTGGTGCCGTCCTGCAACTCGACCCGCCAGTTCGGCGCCTCGCGCGCGGGGTCGAACAGCGGCTGCACGCGGGCGACCCGGCTGTTGAACCGGATAAGCGGCGTGATGCCGAAATGGGCGGCGTATTTCACCAGATAGCGGTGCATGTCGACATGGTCGGGAAACGGCTGGGTCTCGTCGTCGAAATCCAGGTCGCTGAAGCGGGTGACGCCGCGCGAGGTGTTGATATGCAGCGTGCGATAGGCCGAGGAACGGCCGCTGTCGTTGCCGTAGCACCACATGCCGCCGATCTGGCTGCCGATCTCGAACACGCTGGCGTCGAAGCCGGCCTGGAGCAGATATTTGGCCGCCGCCAGCCCGCAGGCACCGGCGCCGATCACCGCGACGCGCTTGCCGCCCCGCATGTTCGGGCCGGCGGGCGGGCCGCCGAGGCCGCGCTGGTAGATCGATTTGACGTCGGTCATGGTGCGAGGCTAGCCGCGTTCCTACCGTGCTGAAAAGTCGCCACACAGCCCCGTGCCATCGGCGCTTGACAGCATACCGCCACCGATGGGCAGGCTGGCGTTGTTTTCGCCGCCAGAGTGAGGGCATTGCCATGCTGACGCGCCGCCACCTGCTCGCCACCGCCGCCTGCCTGCCATTGGCCCGCCTTGCGTGGCCCGCGGCGGCTCGGGCGGATGACGATCGCCCGATGCCGGCGCCGGGTCGCCGCGCCTGGGCCGACAAGGTGCCGGTGATCCGCCTCGGCCTGCTCGGCGGCGAGAACGACACCGACCGGCTGGCGCGCTACGGCGGCTACCAGAAGCGGCTGGAAAACACCTTCAAGGTGCCGGTGAAGCTGCTGCTGGCGGCCGATTACGCCGGGGTGATCCAGGGCTTCGCCGCCGGGCAGATCGACGCCTCGTATATGAGCCCGGCCGCCTATGCCGGCGCCTGGATGGAGAGCCACGGCAATGTCATCCCGATCCTGACCACCCAGGAAGCCGATGGCAGCACCAGTTACGTGGCGGCGATGTATGTGCGGGCGGATTCCAAGATCATGTCGCTGGCCGACATGAAGGGGAAATCTCTGGCCTGGTCGGACCCGAACAGCGCCTCGGGCTATCTGATCCCGCGCGCCGAGTTCCGCGCCGAGGGGATCGACCCGGAGCCGGGCAAGTATTTCGGCCGCACCGGGTTCGCCGGCGGGCACGAGCAGGCGGTGATCGCGGTGCTGGGCAAGCAGTACGATGCCGGAGTGACCTGGACCTCGGGCATCGGCGACCGCGAGATGGGCTACACGCGCGGCACGCTGCGCATCATGTCCGACCACAAGCTGCTGGACATGAAGGACATCCGGATCATCTGGAAGTCACGTCCGATCCTGAACGGGCCATTCGTGCTGCGCGCCGACACGCCGCCGGCGTTCCAGGCCGATATGCTGGCGCTGCACCGGGCGATCCCGAAGCACTATCCCGAGATCTACCATGCGGTGGACATGGGCACCGGCAAGGACTGGGTGCCGGTGACACACGCCGATTATCAGGTGTTTATCGATATCCGCAAAGCCGAGGCGGCGGCAAGACGGCGGCGGTGAAGCAAGCAAGCGCTTCTTTTTTTGTAAAAAAAGAAGCAAAAAAACTTCATCCCTTGGAGTGTACGGCCCCTCCACCGTGCGGTGCCGCAAGGCGATTGAAAGTTTTTTGGTTCTTTTTTACAAAAAAGAACCCTTATCTTGCTTGATGTCGAAAGCTCCTGGCGCGCCCGCCGGCATGCAAGGCGCATGGCGACGCTCGGCTATGGCGGGCTGCTGCTGGCCGCTCTGCTGCTGTCGGCCTGGGAGTCCGAAGTGTCGCCGGCGGTGCTGTGGGCGGGGGTGCCCAGGGTGGGCGAGTATTTCGCCAAGCTGGCGCCGACGCTGCATTGGGCCACGCTGCTCGACGGCACCAAGACCGAGGGGTCGCTGGCGTACTGGTTCTACCGGCTGGACAGCTGGTCCTGGCTGCTGTTCGAGACCAGCCAGATGGCGGCGCTGGCGACGCTGGGCGGCGGGCTGCTGGGCGGCCTGCTGTGCTTCCCGGCGGCGGCCAATCTGGCGCCGAACCGGGCGGTGTATCTGGTGTTCCGGCGGCTGCTGGAGGTGTTCCGTTCGGTACCGGACATCGTCTATGCGCTGATTCTGGTCTGGGCGTTCGGGGTGGGGCCGCTGGCCGGCATCGTGGCGATCGGGCTGCACACCGTGGGCGCCACCGGCAAGCTGTTCGCCGAGGTGGTGGAGAACGCCGACATGCGGCCGTGGGACGGCGTTCGCGCCGCCGGCGGCACCTGGCTGCATGGCGTGCGCTACGCCATCCTGCCGCAGGTGATGCCGAATTTCCTCAGCTACCTGCTGCTGCGCTTCGAGTTCAACGTGCGCGGCGCGACGGTGATCGGCTTCGTCGGCGCCGGCGGCATCGGGCAGGAGCTGTACCAGGTGATCAGCTTCAACTACTACCAGGAGATCAGCGCCATCGTGCTGCTGATCGTGCTGGTCGTGGTGGCGATCGACCTCGCCAGCGAGCGGCTGCGCACCTGGGCGATGGGAGACGCGGCGTGAAGGCCGCCGACCTCAGCGCCGCCGAGATCGCCGCCTGGCAGCAACGCCTGCCGCGCGCGTTCACCGCGGCGCCGCGCACGCGGGCGATCCGCGCCCTGGTGGCGGCGGGGTTTTGCGCCTGGCTGGCGGCGACGCTGTGGTGGTTCGGCATCACGCCGCAGCGGCTGTGGCACGGGCTGCACGGGCTGCTGACCATCCTGCGGCTGATGGTCCCGCCCAGCCCCGGCGCGCAATGGCGGGATATCCTGACCGGCATGGGGCAGAGCGTGGCGATGGCCTTCCTCGGCACCTTCGCGGCGATGCTGGTGGCGGTGCCGCTGGGCTTTCTCGGCGCCCGCAACGTGGTGGTGAATACGCTGGCGCATTTCTCCATCCGCCGGGTGTTCGACGGCTTCCGTGGGGTGGATCAACTGCTCTGGGCGCTGGCCTTCGTGCGCGCGGTGGGGCTGGGGCCGCTGGCCGGGGTGCTGGCGATCATGGCCGCCGAGATCGCGGTGCTGGCCAAGCTGTTCGCCGAGGCGATCGAGAATGCCGATCGCGGCCCGGGCGAGGCGATCACCGCCACCGGCGCGCATCCGGTGCTGCGGCTGCGTTTCGGGCTGCTGCCGCAGGTGCTGCCGGTGATGGTGGCGCTGTTCCTGTATTCGGTGGAGAGCAACACCCGCAGCGCCAGCATTCTGGGCGTGGTCGGCGCCGGCGGCATCGGCTTGCAGATCGCCGAGCGGATCAAGGTGCGCTACTGGGACGAGGTGGCGTTCATCATCCTGCTGATCCTGGCGACCGTGGCGGT
>DATJEA010000346.1:0-3447 GCA_035497095.1 Acetobacteraceae bacterium
CGCCGCCCGCCATCGTCCGCTGGCGCCGCTCTTGCTGCTGCTCTGGGTCCGCCTGCGCCGAACCCTGCTCCGCCTCGACCGTCTCGCCACACGCTGGCAGCACAACCGCCTGCGCCCATCCCGCCGCCGCCTCCGCACTCCGGCCCCGCCGCGCGAAATCCATCCCGCCGAGGCCTGGCGCGCCCGCCGCACCCCGCGCGGCCATGCCTGGCTGATCCGCCTGCATCAGCCGATGGCGCAATACGCCCCGCGCATCGAAATCCTGCTGCACGACCCCGACATCGCCGCCCTCTGCGCCGCCGCCCCGCAGGCCGCGAAACTGCTGCGCCCGCTCTGCCAGATGTTCGGCCTCACCCCGCCGCCCTATCTGGCCCGGCCCGCCGCGCCGCGCAAACCCAGGCCGCCAAAACCCAAGCCGCCCAAACCCCAACCCTTCGCCGAACATTCGCCCTCCATCTGGCCCTTCGTCCCGCACCGCCTGCGCCTGCGCGTCCCCAATCTCCGCCGCCCAAAACCACCGGACTGACGCGCCGCCTGACCGCCCACGCGCTGCCAATGCCCGCCACCCTCCGGCGAGCAGGCGTCCGCGCGCCCTGGCATACCCCCACCCCCTTTGCCCGCACGTGCCATCCTGGCCATACTCGCCCCCCGTTCGCCAGGAGAACCGCCATGACCATTCTCGACGCCATCACCGCCGAGCACGCCGCCCTCACCGCCATCCGCCAGGACATCCACGCCCATCCGGAAATCGGCTTCACCGAGCACCGCACCGCCGACATCGTGGCGCAGAAGCTGCGCGAATGGGGCATCGAGGTGCATACCGGCATCGGCGGCACCGGCGTGGTCGGCGTGCTGCGGCGCGGCAATGGCGAGGTGTCGATCGGGCTGCGCGCCGACATGGACGCGCTGCCGATCCACGAGGAAACCGGCGTCGCCTATGCCAGCACCACGCCCGGCGTGATGCACGCCTGCGGCCATGACGGCCACACCACGATGCTGCTCGGCGCCGCGCAATACCTCGCCACCAAGGGCGACTTCAACGGCACCGCGACCTTCATCTTCCAGCCGGCCGAGGAGGGCCTCGGCGGCGCCCGGGCGATGCTGAAGGACGGGCTGTTCCAGCGCTTCCCGTGCAATTTCGTCTACGGCATGCATAACCGGCCCGGCCTGCCGGTCGGCCAGTTCGCCATCCGCCCCGGCGCGATGATGGCCGGCGGCGCGTTTTTCGACATTCACGTCACCGGCCGCGGCAGCCACGGCGCCCGCCCGGAAGGCAGCATCGACCCGCTGCTGACCGCCTGCCACATCACCGCCGCCCTGCAATCCATCGTCGCCCGCAACGTGCCGCCGGCCGAAACCGCGGTGCTCAGCGTCACCGGCATCTCCGGCGGCGACGCCTATAACGTGATCCCGCAGACCGCCAAGATCTTCGGCACCGTGCGCACCATGCAGCACAGCACGATGGAACTGGTGGAAGCCGGCATGAAGCGCGTCGCCAAGGGCGTCGCCGAGGGCTTCGGCGCCACCGCCGAGACCGATTTCCGCATCCTGTTCGCGCCGCTCAACAACGACCCGGCCCGCACCACCGCGATCGCCGACGCGGCCGCCGCGGTCGCCGGCGAAGCCAATGTCGAGCGCAACGGCCCGAGCGTGATGGCGTCGGAGGATTTCAGCTTCATGATGGAAGCGGTGCCCGGCGCCTATATCAACATCGGCAACGGCGACACGGTGGGAAGCTGCCCGGTGCACAACCCCGGCTACAACTTCAACGACGCCGCAATCCCGCTGGGCGCCGCGATGTTCGCCACGCTGATCGAGCAGGAACTGCCGAAGGGCAAGGTGGCATGAAGTGAAGCAAGCAGCGCTTTTTTGAAAAAAAGCGCTGCTTGCTTCACCTCAGCCAGCCTCCAACGCGCGGGCGATCCGTGGCAGCCGCCGCAGTATCATCAGGCAGGCGGCGGCGGCCACCAGCGAGCCGACCAGCACCGGCCATTGCAGCCCGGCATATTCGCCCACCACGCCGTAGACCACCGCCCCCAGCGCCGGCGCGGCCCGGCCGATCATCCCCCACAGGCTCAGCACCCGGCCCAGCATGTGCCCGGCGGTGGAAGTCTGCAGCAGCGTCTGCACCGCGATGCCGTGCATCGTCGTCGCGCCCCCCAGCGTCGCGGCGCAGACCAGCGCGAAGCCGAAATGCCCGGTGGCGACGAAGCCGGCCACCGCCGCCACCATCACCGCGCCGGCCAGCACCGCCAGCCGCGTCAGCCCGGAGAGCCGCCCGCGCAGTGCTATGATCAGCCCGCCGACCAGGGCTGCCAGCCCGATCACGCTGGAGACCGTCGCCAGCCCGCCGGCGCCCTGATGGAACAGCCGGTCGATATACGGCGGCAGCATCTCCTGCACCGGGCGGATCAGCACGCCGATCAATCCGGAGAACAGGAACAGCGGCCCCATGCCGGGGTGGCGCGCCACGTAGACGAAGCCGTCCCGCACCTCGCGCAGCACGCTGCCGCCCGAGGCGTGGCCGCGCCGCGCCTCGGGGTCGAGCCGGATCCACGGCAGCGTGAAGCTGGCGAACAGATAGGCGGCGCAGTTCACCAGCATCGCCGGCACCACGCCGGCCGCCGCCACGATCAGCCCGCCGATCCCCGGCCCCAGCGAACGGGCGAGGTTGTAGCACAGCGAATTCAGCGCCACCGCGCCGGGCAGTTCGGCGCGCGGCACCATCCCCGGCACCAGCGTCTGGCGCACCGGCTGGGCGAATGCCTGCACGGTGCCCAGCAGCACCTCCAGCGTGGCGATGAATTCCACCGTGATCAGCCCGGACAGCGTCAGCACCGCCAGCGTGGCGGCGTGCAGCGCGGTGATCAGCTGGGTGGAGACGGTGAGCCGGATGCGGTCGAGCCGGTCGGCCCAGGCGCCGGCGAACGGCGAGACGATCACCGACGGCGCCAGGTTGCAGAACGCCATGATGCCGACCCAGAGCGGCGAATGGGTCAGCTCCCAGACCAGCCAGTCCACCGCGATCTTCTGCACCCACAGCCCGGTCCAGGACAGCAGGCTGCCGCCGTAGTAGATGCGTGTGTTGCGTCGCGACAGAACCGCTCGGATCGCGGAGAGATCGGCCATGCCCCGGCTGCGCCGCGGTTCAGGGGCGCGGCGGTACGGCCAGCGGATTGGGCGCCGGGCGATGGCCGCGCGCCGCGCTCGGCGCTTCCGGTGCGCTGTCGCGCGTGGGGTCGGCCGCGTCCGGCGTGCTGCCGACATTGCCGGCGGCGCCGCGCATGCAGCGGTCGATCATCTGCTCGCGGGCGTAGCGGCCACCCAGCTCGTCGTTCTTGGCGGCGTACACGCTGGTGCCGGCGAACGGCGTGTCGCGCGCGCCGCTGGCGAACGCGTCCTGCTGATACATGGCGCCGCGATTCTGCGTCGTATACACCTGATCCG
>DATJEA010000347.1:0-7811 GCA_035497095.1 Acetobacteraceae bacterium
GCATCGCCGGCTTCGAGGCCGGCGCCGACGACTACCTGCCGAAACCGTTCGAGCCGAAGGAACTGGTGCTCCGCATCCGCGCCATGCTGCGCCGCGCCGCCCCCCCGCTGCCGCTGCCCGGCCCGCCCAGCGGCCCGCTCCCGCTCGGCCCACTGGTGTTCGACCGCGCCCGCGGCGAGCTGCGCGGCCCCGCCGGCCCGGTCCGCCTCACCGGCGGCGAAGCGGCCCTGCTCGGCGCCCTGGCGGCCCGCGCCAACGAGGTGCTGTCGCGCGAGGACATCGCCGCGGCACTCGACATGGACGAAGCCGGCGAACGCGCCATCGACGTGCAGATGACCCGCCTGCGCCGCAAGATCGAGGCCGACCCGCGCGAGCCGCGCTTCCTGCACACCGTACGCGGGCGCGGCTACGTGCTGAAGCCGGGAGTATAAGCATGAGCAAGTGTTCTTTTTTGCAAAAAAGAACCAAAAAGCTCTCATTCGCCTTGCAACCTCGGGGCGCGGGAGAGGCCGGGGTCTCCAGAACGAATAGAAGGTTTTTTTGCTTCTTTTTGTTCACAAAAAGAAGCCCTTTCCTGGCGCGGCCATAGCCGATGCGCCTCCCCTGGCCCCGCCAGACCCGCGTCGCCAAGCGCTTCCTGCCGCGCAGCCTGCTGGCGCGGTCGCTGCTGATCGTGCTGGTGCCGCTGGTGCTGGTCGAGGCGGTGGCCTTGCGCATCTTCTACGGCACCCATTTCGACGTGGTATCGCGCCGCTTCTCCGGCGCCATCGCCGGCGAGATCGCCGCCACCATCGACATGCTGGGCCGCTACCCGGCGGCCGACGATCGTGCCGCCACGCTGGCCCGCGCCTGGCATGATTTCGATATGCACATGCGTGTCGCCCCCGGCGAACTGCGCCCGTCCGACAACCGGCCGCCGCTGTTCGCGCCGATCGGGGTGAACCTGGCCGCGGCGCTGGAGGAACGGGTCGGCCTGCCATTCGCCGCCGATTGGAGCAGCGACCCGAATTCGGTGGTGATCCGGGTGCAGCTCGGCGACTCGGTGCTGATCGCCGACGCGCCGCGCAAGCGCCTCTACACCGGCACCATCTACCTGTTCGTGCTGTGGCTGGTCGGCTCGGCGCTGCTGCTGTTCGCCATCGCCGCGATTTTCATGCGCAACCAGGTGCGCGGCATCCGCAGGCTGGCCGCCGCCGCCGAGGCGTTCGGCACCGGCCGCGATGCCGGCCCGATCAAGCCGGAGGGCGCCACCGAGGTGCGCCAGGCCGGCGCCGCGTTCAACCTGATGCGTGCCCGCGTGCGCCGCTTCCTGGCGCAGCGCACCGAGATGCTGGCCGGCGTCTCGCACGATCTGCGCACGCCGCTGACCCGCCTGCGCCTCGCGGTGGCGATGCTGCCGGCCGACGAGCAGACCCAGCGCGACATCGCCGACATGACCGAGGATCTGGAGGAGATGGACCGCATGATCGGCGGCTATCTGGCCTTCGTGCGCGGCGTCGGCGAGGAACCCGCCCAGCCGGTCGACCTGCCCGGCCTGCTGGAGGAGGTGGCGGCGCGGGCACGCCGGGCCGGCGCCGATGTGACGCTGGAAGTGCCGGAGGAACTGCCGGTGATGCTGCGCCCGGACGCGTTCCGCCGCGCGGTGACCAACCTGGTCGACAATGCCCGCCGCCACGCCCGCCATGTGCGCGTCACGGCAGCGGCCAGCGGCCCGCATGGCGTGCAGGTGATCGTCGAAGACGACGGCCCGGGCATCGCGCCAGCGCGGCGGGAGGAGGTGTTCCGCGCCTTCGAGAGCGGGCCGGAGGGCGGCACCGGCCTCGGCCTGACCATCGCGCTCGACATCGTGCGCGGCCACGGCGGCAACATCGTGCTGGAGGACAGCCCGCTGGGCGGCCTGCGGGCGCGCATAACCCTGCCGACGTGAGCGCAGGAGACAGCGTACCCCCCAAGGGATAGAACGTTTCCTTGCTTCTTTTTGTTCACAAAAAGGAGACCTTCCTTGATGCGGCAGCCTCGCCGCCAGCCGGAGTCCACCCTATGACCGAAACCGAGATCGACGGCATCGCCGTCCCCACCAGCGCCAGCATCGCCGCCACCCGCGCCGCCCTGGCGCCGCACATCGCCACCACCCCGGTGATGCAGCGTGACGATATGCCCGGCCTGGACGGCATCACCGCGCAGTTCAAGTTCGAGCTGCTGCAGCATTCCGGCACCTTCAAGGCGCGCGGCGCGTTCGCCAACCTGCTGGCGCTGTCGCCCGAGGCGCGGGCGCGCGGCGTCACCGCGATCTCGGCCGGCAACCACGCGATCGCGGTGGCCTATGCGGCGATGCGGCTCGGGGTCTCAGCCAAGGTGGTGATGATCCGCACCGCGAGCCCGGCCCGCGTGGCGCTGGTGCATCGCTACGGCGCCGAACTGCTGCTGGCCGAGGATGGCGCCAGCGGCTTCGCCATGGTGCGCCGGATCGAGGCCGACGAGGGCCGCAGCTTCGTGCACCCGTTCAACGGCCTCAACACCATTCTCGGCACCGCGACGTTGGGCGCCGAATGGGCCGAGCAATCCGCCAGACCTGATCAACGGGGCCTGGATGCCGTGGTGCTGCCGATCGGCGGCGGCGGTCTGGCCGCCGGCGCCGCCACCGCGCTGAAGCTGGCGCTGCCGAAGCTCGCGATCTACGGCGTCGAGCCGGAGGGTGCCGACGGCATGGCGCAGAGCTTCCGCGCCAACGGCCCGCTGAAGCTCGGCCATCTCTCCGGCATCGCCGACAGCCTGATGGCGCCGCATACCGAGGCCTACAGCTACGGGTTGTGCCACCGCGCGCTGGACGGGCTGGTCACGGTGTCGGACGCCCAGTTGCGCGCCGCGATGGCGCTGCTGTTCGCCGAGTTGAAGCTGGCGGTGGAGCCGGCCTGCGCCGCCGCCACCGCCGCCGCACTGGGCCCGCTGCGCCAGCGCCTGGCCGGAAAGCGGGTCGGGCTGCTGCTGTGCGGCAGCAACACCGACGCGGCGACCTTCACCGGCCACCTGGCCGCCGCCTGACCGCGCCGCGGCCGAGGCCCGGCATGGCCGCGATCACGATGCGTGAGCCGCGTTAATTCGCGCTGGACGCTGCGGTCATTGTTTAATATCAACAGACCGCGCCGATTTAACGCGCCGCTGGCGGACAGCACCGGCGATCGGCTGTAATCTGGCTGCGCTCGTAACCGGATCGTCATAGGTTCGGCCTCACGGGTAACACTGCCGTAACGGATCGAGGGAGCGAGCTACCGTAATGCTGTCCGGCCTGATCGCCCCCAGCCTGGCTCGCCAGCGGATTCATTACGGCTGGGTGATGGTCGCCATTACCTTCCTGACCATGCTGGCCACCGCCGCCTCGATGGGCATGCCCGGCGTGCTGCTGGTGCCGCTGCAACAGGGCTTCGGCTGGGACAACGGCTCGGTCTCCGGCGCGATGGCGCTGCGACTGCTGTTCTATGGCGCGATCGAGCCGTTCGCGGCCGCGCTGATGGCGCGCTACGGCCTGAAAGCGACCATCTGCACCGCACTGCTGATGATCATCGCCGGCCTGCTGCTGACCACGACGATGACCACGCTGTGGGAGCTCTATCTCTACTGGGGCGTGCTGGTCGGCATGGGCACCGGCATGACCGCGATCGTGCTCGGCGCCACGGTGGCCAATCGCTGGTTCACCGCCAAGCGCGGGCTGGTGCTCGGGCTGCTGACCTCGGCGGCCGCCACCGGGCAACTGGCCTTCGTGCCGGTGGCCGCCTGGCTCGCCGAGCAGTACGGCTGGCGCAGCTCGGTGCTGGCGCCGATCAGCGCGCTGTGCCTGGCCTTCGTGGTGATGCTGCTGTTCGGCCGCGACCACCCCGGCGACGTCAACCTGGCGCCCTACGGCGAAACCGGGCCGCCGCGCCCGCCGGCGCCGCAGCCGGCCAACGGCGCGGTGCACACCGCCTTCACCACCCTGGGCGATGCCGCGCAGCACCGCATGTTCTGGGTGCTGTTTTTTACCTTCGCGGTTTGCGGCTTCACCACCAACGGGCTGGTGCAGACCCATTTCATTCCGCTCTGCCAGGATTACGGCATGACCGCGGTGGCCGGCGCCGGGGTGATGGCGCTGATGGGCATGTTCGATTTCGTCGGCGCCATCGGCTCCGGCTACCTGTCCGACCGCTTCGCGCCGCACAAGCTGCTGTTCTGGTATTTCGCGCTGCGCGGGCTGTCGCTGCTGGTGCTGCCGTATTCCAGCTTCTCGCTGGTCGGGCTGTCGGCCTTCGCGGTGTTCTATGGCATGGACTGGATCGCCACCGTGCCGCCGACCGTGAAACTGGCCGCCAGCGGCTTCGGGCGGGAGCAGGCGCCGCTGGTGTTCGGCTGGATCTTCACCGGCCACCAGGTCGGCGCCGCCCTCGCCGCCTACGGCGCCGGGGTCACGCACGACCAGCTGGGCACCTACCTGCCGGCGTTCATGACCGGCGGCATACTCTGCCTGGTCGCCGCCGCCATCGCGCTGCGCGCCCGGCCGGCGCGGGTCGGTGCGCAGGCCCTAGCCGCCGAGTAGGAAGAGTCTTCTTTTTGTGAACAAAAAGAAGCAAAAAAACTTTCCATTCATTTTGGCGACGCCGGTGTCTTGGCGGCACTGCCGCTACCAGCCGTTCGGCCGCGGCGGCTTCACCTCGGCCGGGATCGGGCAGGTATAGGGCTGGCCGCCGGTGCGCTCGGCGAGTTCGGCCTTGGCGGCCGCGACCAGCGCCGGATTCTGCAACGCTTCCAACGCGGTAGCGGCCATCGCCTTGGCGGTGTAGACCATGCCTTTCTTGGCGAGGGCGGTCTTGCCGTGCGCGGTGTACTGCCAGGAATGATGCGGCGCGCCGATGGTCTGGGTCGGCCCGTCGGCCTGCACCAGCGGCACCACCCACGACACATCGCCGACATCGGTGCTGCCCATCATCGGCTCACCCTTCTGGCCCAGCGGCACGATCCGTTCCGGCAACACCTCGTCGCTGCGCGGCGGGAAGCCGACATGGCGGTAATGCGCCACCACATCCTCCGGCTGCAGCGTGGCGCGAATCTGCTCGGCGAATTCGCGGTCCGCCGCGTCCCAGTCCGGGACGCCGAGCCGTTCCAGGCTGGCCTGCAATGCCTGTTCCAGCGGCGCGTTGCCGACCAGGTTGGACATGCCGGCGATGTTGCGCGCCGCCACCTTGCATTCCGTCATTAGTGCCGCGCCATCAGCGATCTTGCGCACCCGCGCCTCCAGCGCCAGCACCTCGGGCAGGGTTTCGGCGCGGATCATGTAGCGCACCCTGGCATGGCCCTGCACCACGTTCGGCGCCACGCCGCCGGCATCCAGCGTGGCGTAATGGATGCGCGCACTCGATGGCATGTGCTCGCGCATGTAGTTCACGCCGACATTCATCAACTCCACCGCATCCAGCGCCGAGCGGCCGAGATGCGGCGCCGCGGCGGCGTGGCTGGAGCGGCCGGTGAACGAAAAATCCACCATCACGTTGGCCAGCGAGCGCGCCGGATTGACGCCGGGGAACGGCATCGGGTGCCAGGTGATAGCAATATCAACACCTTCGAACGCGCCATCGCGCACCATGAAGGTCTTGCCGGAACCACCCTCCTCGGCCGGGCAGCCGTAATAGCGCACCCGGCCGGGCAGGCCGTGTTGCGCCAGGTAGTCCTTCACCGCGGTGGCGGCCAGCATGGCGCCGGCGCCGAGCAGGTTGTGGCCGCAGCCATGCCCGGCGCCGTCGCCCGGCAGCGGCGTGTGGCTGGTGGCGCCGGATTGCTGCACCAGGCCGGGCAGCGCGTCGTATTCGCCGAGGATGGCGATCACCGGACCGCCCTCGCCGGCCTCGCCCATCATCGCGGTTTCGATGCCGGCGACGTTCTCGGTGACCCGGAATCCGTGCTCGCGGAGCATCGCTGCGTGCGCGCAAGCGGAGCGAATCTCGTTGAAATTGGTCTCAGGCGTGTCAAAAACCGCGTCGGACAGGCGCTCGAACGCCTCGCGATGGCGGTCGACAATGGTCCAAACGGCTTCCTCATTACGCATTTTCGGTCCCTCGGAACGATGGCGGGGGGTGGTTAGGTATGAGTCATACCTATCTCGCATCCGGTTTGAAACCGAGGATGCGCTCGAACCGCGCCGCGAAGGCCGGCCAGGCCTCGGGGTTCAGCAGGCGCGGCGGCGCGTGGCCATCCAGCACCCCGAGCAGTTGTTCGGCGGCGATGGTCGCCATGTTGATCCGCGCCTCGTGCGTCACCCCGGCGGTGTGCGGGCTGACGAGCACATTGTCGAACGCCATCAGCGGATGCTCGGCCGGCGGCGGCTCGCGGAACCATACATCGAGCCCGGCGCCGGCGATGCGGCGCTCGCGCAGCGCGTCGGCCAGTGCCGCTTCGTCGTGGATGCCGCCGCGGGCGGTGGTGATGAAGAAGGCGTTCGGGCGCATGCGGGCGAACTGGGCCGCGCCCATCAGGTTGAGGGTTTCCTTGTTGCGCGGGCAGTTCAGCGAGACGAAATCGGCGGCTTCCAGCAGCGCGTCCAGTTCCATCTTCTCGGCGCCGCGCGCCTGCACCTGCTCCCTGGTGAGATACGGGTCGTAGGCCAGCACGCGCATGCGGAACAGCAGCCGGCAGAGTTCGGCGACGCGGGTGCCGACATTGCCGAGGCCGATGATGCCGATCGTCCGGCCGATCGCGTCGTGGCCCATATAGGCGTTGCGATCAAGGGCTTCGGCGCCGGGGCGGCGCATCACGCGGTCGGTCTCGCCGATCCGTTTGGTCAGGCACAGCAGCATGCCGAGCACATGCTCGGCCACCGCCTCGGCATTGCCGCCGGTCTGGTTGACCGCCAGCACGCCGGCGCGGGTGCAGGCATCGACATCAATCGTGTCGTAGCCGGCGCCGTTCGACGAGGCGAGCAGCAGGTTCGGGGTGCGGGCCAGCAGCGCGTCGGTGACGTGATACTGGGGTGCGAGTTCGTCGCGCGAGGCGCCGACCTGGTAGGCGTGGGCGGCGGCCAGCATCGGCTCGGCCAGGCTGGCCGGGCTGTCGTTTTCGAGCTTCTCCAGGGTCACGTCGGCGCGGGCGGCGAGCAGCTCGGCGAAGTGCGGGTCGGCCAGGTATTTGACGTAGAAGACCCGCTTGGTGTTGGCGGCCATCGTTGTTTTCTCTCGGATAATTCGGCAGGCGGCCGGGAGGCTACAACGAAGGCGGCGGGCGGGAAACCCGAGGGTCTGCCGCCCGCTTATGCCGCCCTCAGGCGGTCTCGGCGGGGCCCGCCGGTTCGGCCGGGCGCGGCTCGCCGGCCGGGCGGGTGTCCGGGGTGCCGGCCTCGGTCAGCATCTCGATCTGGCCGGTGATCTGGCCGCCATCCTCCACTTGCAGGCGGCGGCAGCGGGCGGTGCCCAGCACCCGGCCGGTGGCGCGCACGATCAGGCTGCCGCGCGTGGTCAGCGTGCCGTCGATGGTGCCGGCGACCTCGGCATCCTCCACCTCCACCTCGCCGCGGAACATGCCGCCCTGGGCGATATGCAGTTCGGTGGCGCGGATCATCGTCGCCTCGACCACGCCTTGCACCTCCAGCCGCTCGGCGTCCTGGATGGTGCCTTGCACGCTGATGCCGCGGCCGACCACGAGCGTGCGGCGCTCGGTGCTGCCGCGCGACTGCGGCACCGGCCAAACGATTTTTGCGTGCGGTGGATTGACGCTCTATCCCGAATTCCGCATCGCGTGGTCTTCGGGCGAATAAGGGTCGGCCGGTGTATCGTTCCCTGACAACGGTGGCCGGC
>DATJEA010000348.1:0-2799 GCA_035497095.1 Acetobacteraceae bacterium
GCAAGCTGCTCGGGCTCGACATCCTGTCGACCCTCAACCTGTCGGAAGGCGACGGCCTGGTTTCGATCCTTGCCGAGCCGAACCTGACCGCCCTGTCGGGCGAAACCGCCAGCTTCCTGGCCGGCGGCGAATTCCCGATCCCGGTCGGCCAGCAGAACGGCCAGATCACCATCACCTTCAAGAAATTCGGCGTGAACCTCGATTTCACCCCGACCGTGCTGACCGATGGGCGGATCAACCTGAAGGTCAGGCCCGAGGTGAGCCAGCTCAGCAGCGTCGGCGCGGTGACCGTGCCGGCCGGCAACGCCAGCATCACCATCCCGGCGCTGACGGTACGCCGGGCGGAGACCACGGTGGAACTGGGCAGCGGCCAGAGCTTCGCGATCGCCGGGCTGCTGCAGAACAGCTCAAGCCAGGGTGACAGCGGATTGCCGGCGCTGGGCGACCTGCCGGTGCTGGGGGCGCTGTTCCGCTCCGACCACTTCCAGCGCAACGAGACCGAACTGGTGATCCTGGTGACGCCCTATATCGCCGCCCCGGTCAGCGACCCCACCCGGCTGCGCATCGCCGGGGCGAATTTCGTGCCGCCCAATGATCTGGAGCGCATCTTCGGGCTCCGCCAGGTCAGTCAGTATGTCTCCGGTGCCACTCCACGTCAGCCAGGATTCATTGTGCAATGACCCATTTCCGTCGCCTCACATCATGGCTCGCCGAACGGGCCAGAATGTCGCGCGCCGCCCGCCTGGCGCTGGCCGGGCTGGTACTGGCGGTGCTGCCGCTGGCCGGCTGCGGGCCGACCGGGGATACCTATGATCGCATCGGCACCTGGCACCCGCAGGGGGTGAACGACATGAACATCGCCGCCCAGGTGGCCGATCCGCACGACCTGGTGCGCGGCCGCGACATCGCGCAGCCGAACTACCGGACCTCGGCGGCCGCGGTGGCCGATTTGTGGTCGGGCAAGACAACCAAGGCGGCGGCCGCCGCAGCGGCAGCAGGCGGCGGAGCAGGCGGAGCCGGTGGCGCGGCGGGAGGCACGCCATGAGCGCCGGTCTCGCCGCGCCCAGCCTGGGGGCGCTGACCGGCGACCTGCTGGAGCCGACCGCCAGCCGGCATGACCGTCCGCCGTTCATCGCCTTCGTCACCGTCTCGGTGGTGCGCGAGGGGCTGGTGGACATGATGCCCGGCGGCACCGATATCCGCCGCGGCGGCATCAGGGCCGCCATCGCAGCACTGCAGAAAGCCACCACGCCGCGGGTGCTGGTGGTCGATGTCAGCGGCCATGACGAGCCGCTGACCGCGCTGGCGATGCTGTCCGAAGTGGTGGAGCCGGATGTCTGCGTGCTGGTGGTCGGCGAGTCGGACGATCTGAACTTCTACCGCGAGGTGACCCGCGGCCTCGGCGCCGCCGAATATCTGTGCAAGCCGCTGTCGCGCGACGTGATCAGCCGGCATTTCGGGCCGCTGGCGCTGGGGCGGGTACCGGCCAGCGCCGCCTCGCTCGGCGGGCGCATGGTCAGCATCACCGGCGCGCATGGCGGCGCCGGGGCCAGCACCATCGCCGCCAGCCTGGCGTGGCATCTCGGCATGACCAAGCGCCGTCACACCGTGCTGCTGGATGGCGACCTGCATCGCGGCACCGCCGCCCTGCTGCTGAACGCGACCCCTGGCCCCGGCCTGCGGCTGGCGCTGGAAACCCCGGAGCGGGTGGACAGCCTGCTGGCCGAGCGCGCCGCCAATCCGGTCGGCGACCGGCTGCATGTGCTGTCCAGCCAGGAAGACCTGTCCGAGCAGCCGCAGGTGGTGCCGGGCGCCGGGCCCGCGCTGCTCGATGCGCTGCGCCGGCGCTATAATTTCATCGTCGCCGACGCGCCGTACAGCGGCTCCAGCTTCCACCACGAATTGCTCGAACTGAGCCATCAGCGGGTGATCGTGACGCTCCCCACCCTGGTCGGCATCCGCGACTCGCTGCGCCTGCTGGCGCTGCTGCCTGGCGCCGAGCAGATCCAGCGCCCGGTGATGGTGCTGAACCGGGTCGGCATGCCGGGTGGCCTGCCGCGCAAGCAGGTGGAGCAGGCGCTCGGCATCAAGGCCGATGTCGCGATCCCGGATCAGCCACGCCAGATCGCCACTGCCGCCACGGTAGGCGAGCCGGCGGTCAACACGCGCGGTCCGTTCCAGGCGGCGATCCACGAACTGGCGCGCCAGGTGGCGGCCACCGACCTGCTGGATGCCGCCGCTGGCCGCGGCGAGGCCGAGACCGCGGCGCCGTCGCGCGGCCGCTGGGGCCTGGGGAGGCTGTTCCGATGAACGCCGCCGCCGGACCGCTCGGCTTCGGCCGCCGCGGCCTGGTGCCGCAGCCGGGCCGCGCCAGCGCCGCCGAACCGGCCGAGGAAGCGCCCCCGGTCGTTGCGCCGCGGGTTACCGCGCCGATGGAATCGCTGGCCGAGTTGCGTGCCGCCTGCCTCGCCCGGCTGGAGCCGGCCGCCGTCGCGGCGCTGCCGCCGGACCGGCTGACCGCCGAGATCGAGCGGCTGATCAGCGAGATCGCCACCGACCGGCGCATCCACCTGAACGCCCGCGAGCAGCGCCAACTGGCCGGCGAGCTGGTCAACGACATGCTCGGTCTCGGGCCGCTCGAGCAGTTGCTGGAAGACGACAGCATCGCCGACATCATGGTGAACGGGCCGTTCAAGGTGTTCGTCGAGCGCGGCGGCAAGGTGGTGCTGGCCGATGTGCGGTTCCGCGACGAGAACCACCTCGCCAGCATCTGCCAGCGCATCGCCGTCGCGGTCGGCC
>DATJEA010000349.1:0-12802 GCA_035497095.1 Acetobacteraceae bacterium
CACCGCGCCCTCGATGCAGCCGCCCGAGACCGAGCCGGCCATCTTGCCCGATCGGGTCACCGCCAACTGGCTGCCGGGCGGCACCGGGCTGCTGCCCCAGGTCTCGGTCACGGTGGCCAGCGCCACCTCCTCGCCGGCGGCGCGCCATGCGGTGGCCATCGCCAGCGGGTCACCCGCATGGGTGCTCTTGTTCGGATCGGTGGTCGTTGACGTACTCATGAGGCCAGCCTCCATTGTTCCATCTGTCGTGGCGACGAGGGCCGCGACAGCGTTTCAATCAACGCGCGCAGGCTTGCCAGATTATGCACCGGACGGAATTCGTCCACATGCGGAAGCATCGCGCGGATGCCTTGAGACTTGGGCTCGAAGCCGTCCCAACGCAACAGCGGGTTGAGCCAGATCAGCCGCCGGCATGATTTGTGCAGCCGTTCCATGTTTTCCGCCAGATCCCCCCCCGGATCGACTCCCTCTCGCGGCCGGTCGAGCCCATCGGTCACCAGCAGCACCACCGCTCCCTGGCCCAGCACCCTGCGCGCCCAGTTGCGGTTGAAATTCGCCAGCGCCTCGCCGATCCGCGTGCCGCCGGACCAGTCCGGCACAGCATGGGCGACCATCTGGAACGCCACCTCGGGGTCGCGATGGCGCAACTGGCGGGTGATGTTGGACAGCCTGGTGCCGAACAGGAAGGTCGAAACCCGCTCCCGGTCATTCGCCACCGCATGCAGGAAATGCAGCAAGATCTGCGCGTAGCGCGACATGCTGCCACTGATGTCGCACAGCACCACCAAAGGCGGCGGCCGGGTCACCCGGCGGCTGTGTTGCAACAGCAGTATCTCGCCGCCGAACCGGCGCGAGGCGCGGATGGTGGCCGCCAGATCGGCATGCGGCCCCAGCGGATCGGGCCGCCGACGCCTGGTGCGGCGCATATCGAGCGGCAGCCGCAAGCCGCGGATTTCCGCCTTGGCGTGGGCGATCTCGGCCGCGCTCATTGCCTCGAAATCCATCTCCTGCAACTGCTCGCGCTCGGAGACGGTCAGCGCCGCGTCCACCTCCCGGCGCGGCGGCGGCGGCCGGTCATTCGGGTCGGCATGCTTGTCGAACGCCTCGGCCAGACGCCGGCTGCCCGGCGGCGCCTTCTCCGGCGCCCGCTGCTTCGGCTCCATCAGCCCCAGCAGGGCCGCCGCGTTGCCGGCCGCCGGATCGCGCCAGAACGCCAGGAACGCCTGGTCGAACAATTCGTGATGCTCGTGCCGGCGCACCATGGTGGCGCGCAACGCCGCATGCACCTGGCGCCGATCGCCGATCTCCACCAGCGTCATCGCGGTCTGCGCCGCCAACATCGCGGAGGGCCCCACCGGCAGCCCGGCGCGGCGCAGCAGCCGGGCGAAATGCATGATGTTGGCGGCGAGCAGGGCCTTGCCGCCTTCCGCCGCCATCGCCGTCAGGCCACCAGCGGGGCGGCCGCCGCCTTGGCCTCGCCGACCAGCCGGGCCGCCTCGGCGCCGCGAATCTTGGCGATGTCGTCCTGGTATTTCAGCAGCACCCCCAGCGTCTCATCGACCGCGGCGGGGGCCAACTCGTTCTGATTGAGATAGGTCAGCGCCGCCGCCCAGTCGATCGTCTCGGCCACGCCGGGCAGCTTGAACAGATCGGCATTGCGCAGCTTCTGCACGAAGGCGACGATCTCGGCGGCCAGCAGCGGCGCCACCTCCGGCGCCTTGCGGGCGAGGATTTCCCGCTCCCGCCGTGCATCGGGGTAGTCCACCCAGTGATACAGGCAGCGCCGGCGGATCGCGTCATGCACCTCGCGGGTGCGGTTGGAGGTCAGCACCACCACCGGCCGGGTCTTGGCGTGGATGGTGCCGAATTCCGGCACGGTGATCTGGAAATCCGCCAGCACCTCCAGCAGGAACGCCTCGAACGGCTCGTCGGCGCGGTCCAGCTCGTCGATCAGCAGCACCGCCGGCGGCAGGTCGGGGTCGATCGCCGACAGCAGCGGCCGCGCCTGCAAGAACTCGCGCGCATAGATGTCGCTGCCGAGCGCGGTGCGGTTCACGTCGCCGGCCGCCTCGGCCATGCGGATCGCCATCAACTGCCGCGCATGGTCCCACTCATAGGCCGCCGCCGACAGGTCGAGCCCGTCATAGCATTGCAGCCGCACCAGCCGCCGGCCAAGCCCCTCGGCCAGCACCTTGGCGATCTCGGTCTTGCCGGTGCCCGGCTCGCCCTCCAGGAACAGCGGCCGGCCCATCGACAAAGCCAGGTGAACGGTGGTCGCCAGCGCGGTATCCGCGATATAGCCGCCGGCGGCGAGCAATGCCGCGGTCTCGGGAACGGTTTTCGGCAGCATCTAGACGTAGGCCGACAGGATCAACAGCAGGATGAACAGGAAGATCGCGGCGCCGATCCAGCCGATCACCGGAATCCCCAACTGCGCACCCGGCAACATCGACAGCACGCTGACCGAGGGCGCCGGCGCCGGTGCCACAACCGCCCCATCCGGCGCCTCGGCGGCGCCCACCGCGGCGGCGAAGCGGTCGAAAAACGCATCGGCCATCTGCTTCGCGGTGGCATCGATCAGCCGCGCGCCAAGCTGGGCGATCTTGCCGCCGACCTGCGCCTTCACGTCATAGCTGAGCAGCGTATCGGCGCCGTCGTCGGTCAGTTTCACCGTGGCGCCCCCCTTGGCGAACCCGGCGACGCCGCCCTGGCCCTCGCCCTCGATGCGATAGCTGTTCGGCGGATCGAGGTCGAGCAGGTTGACGCGGCCGGTGAAGCGCGCGGCGATCGGGCCGATCTTCACCGCGGCGGTCGCCTTCAGTTCGGTGTCGGACAGTTTCTCCATGCTCTCGCAGCCCGGAATCGACGCTTGCAATATCTCCGGGTCGTTCAGCGCCGCCCATACCTTTTCACGCGGCGCGGGAATCCGCCGCTCGCCTGACATGTCCATCTGGGGTCATTCTCCGTTGCGCCAGTATGAAGTTACTTATAGGGGTTGTCGCATGCAACCGACCCCTCGACCGAGATAGGTATGATTCCGGGACTATTATGGGGCATACCTTTCCTGGGTGTGCTGCTGTCGGTCGCGCTGTTTCCGGTGCTGGCACCGCGTCTCTGGCACCATCATATGGGCCTGATCATGGCGCTTTGGACCCTCGCTTTGGTCATCGCCGAGGTGGTTTTTTACGGAATTGGGGCCGGTTTTCACCTCGTCTGGCACGCTTTTCTGCTCGAATACCTGCCGTTTTTGGTGCTGCTGCTGGCGCTGTTCACCGCCGGCGGCGGCATATTGCTGGAGGGCGGGCCGTGGGGCCGGCCGGGCGGCAACACCCTGCTGCTGGCGATCGGCACCGTGCTGGCCGGGGTGATGGGCACCACCGGCGTCTCGATGGTGCTGATCCATCCGCTGCTGCGCTCCAACGCGCATCGTCGCAAACGGGTGCATCTGATTGTTTTCTTTATCCTTCTGGTCGCCAACGCGGGCGGCGCCAGCACACCCCTGGGCGACCCGCCGCTCTATCTCGGCTTCCTGCAAGGGGTGCCGTTCAGCTGGCCGCTGACCCATCTGGTGGCGCCGCTGCTGGTGCTGGCGGTGCCGTTGCTGGCGGTGTTCTATCTGCTCGACCGGCATCTGTGCAAAACCGATCATCCTGCTGGAAAACAACAGAAATTTCGCATCCGCGGGGTGCCCAACATCGCGCTGCTGGCCACCGTGGTTGGCGCCGTGCTGCTGCAAGGCGTCTGGGAGCCCGGCGATGTGGTGCTGTGGGATGTGAAAATCGGCATCGAACGCCTTGTTGCCATTGCCATTATGCTCGCCGTGGTCGGTGTCTCCGTCGCCGTCACGCCGCGCCTGGTGCGCGAGGGCAACCTGTTCAGCTGGGCGCCGATGGCCGAGGTGGCGAAACTGTTCGCCGCGATTTTCGTCACCATCACCCCGGTGCTGGCGATGCTGGCGGCCGGATTCGACGGCCCGTTCGCCGCTGTGCTGCGGCTGATCACCCGGCCGGACGGCTCGCCGGAGCCGCTGGCGTATTTCTGGCTGACCGGCGCGTTGTCGGCTTTCCTTGATAACGCACCGACTTACCTGGTGTTCTTCCAGTTGGCCGGCAACGACCCGGTGGCGCTGACCACCACGCTGTCCAGCACGCTGCTGGCGATCTCGGCCGGCGCGGTGTTTTTCGGTGCACTCACCTATATCGGCAACGCGCCGAACCTGATGGTGCGCAGCATCGCCGCCCATCGTGGCATTCGCATGCCGGGATTCTTCGGCTACATGGGGTGGGCCTGCCTGCTGCTGCTGCCGTGCTTCGCGCTGCTGTCGGTGATCTTTTTTCTGTAGGGAGTTGATTTCATGACCTATCTCGTCGCCGACGACCTCCCGACCGGCAATCCCGGCGAGCGGTTCAGCGCGCTGATCGCCCGCGGCGGCATCGTGCAGATCCCTGGCGCCTATAACGGCATGGCAGCCCTTCAGGCGGCAAAGGCTGGATTTTCAGCGCTTTACCTGTCGGGTGCGGCGATGACCGCGTCGATGGGGGTGCCGGATGTCGGCATCATCACGGTGGACGAGGTATGCTTCTTCATCCGCCAGGTGGCCCGCGCCTCCGGGCTGCCGGTGCTGGTGGATGGCGATACCGGCTATGGCGAGGCGCTGAACGTGATGCACATGGTGCGCAGCTTCGAGGATGCCGGGGCAGCCGCGGTGCATATCGAGGACCAGTTGCTGCCGAAGAAATGCGGCCACCTGAACGACAAGAAACTGGCCGATGCGCACGACATGGCGGCCAAGGTGGCGGCGGCACGCAAGGCACGGAAACATCTGTATATTATCGCCCGCACCGACGCCGCCGCCAGCGAGGGCATGGACGGTGCGGTGGCCCGCGCCAAGCTGTATCTGGAAGCCGGCGCCGACGCGATCTTCCCCGAGGCGCTGAACAACGCCGAGATGTTCCGTGAATTCGCCCGGCGGGTCGACGCGCCGCTGCTGGCCAACATGACCGAATTCGGCCGCACGCCGTTCTTCACCGCCGCCGAGTTCCAGCAGATGGGCTACCGGATGGTGATCTGGCCGGTGAGTTCGCTGCGGGTGGCGGCCCGCGCGCAGGAGGAATTGTTCGCGGCGATCGCCCGCGATGGCGGCACGCATCGCATGGTCGACCGAATGCAGACCCGGGCCGAACTGTATGAGACCATCGGCTATGCCGATTACGAGGCGCTGGATTCGACGATCGTGAAGACCATCGTACCGCAGGCGATGCCGCAGGTAAAGTAATGTCGCCTAAAAGCCGCCATAAGATCAGTGAGTTACATCTGACAAATGTCAAAATGTAACGCGCCCCACTGGGTCTTTGACATTTCTCGCCGACCGGTGCGGCTGCCGAAGGTTTCAAAAACAACTGTTTAGACCTCGACGGAACGCTGGCCGGGGCGGCGGCGGCGGTTGTGTCAACGCGTCGTTGACCATCAGCAGCCATCACCGCATTGCGTCCGGCCCGGCTTTGGCCACATTTGCGCTGGAAACAATCACTTCGGGGCCGTCGCCATGACGGATCAGAGGCGTCGGATATGCGTCGTAGAGCTCGAAGGACCTCCCAGATCGATGGATAGCCAAGCGGCCGGCCTCGCCGGTGCCGGGCGTCGTGGATGGCGGCCGATGCTGCGGCGGGCAGCGCCGGTGTTGCTGGCCGCGGCGGCGATCGCCGTGCTGCTGCTGCTGTTGCAGGCGGCCTCGGCGTCGCTCGATTATCATGCGGTGGTGAAGGCGCTGCACCACCTGCCGGCCACGGCACTGGTGCTGGCGGCGCTGGCGACCGCGCTGAGCTATGTCGGGCTGGTGGCGCGCGACTGGGCGGCATTGCGCTATCTGGGGGTGAAGCTGCCGTATTCGGCGCTGCTGGTCGGCGGCGTGGCCGGCTCGGCGCTGGGCAATGCGCTGGGCTTCGGCGCGCTGACCGGCGGGGCGGTGCGCTATCGGGTGTATGGCGCGGCCGGCGTGGGGCCGGCCGCGGTGGCGCGGGTGATGGTGCTGACCGCGAGCAGCTTCGCGCTGGCGCTGGTGGCCTGGGGCGGGCTGGGGCTGCTGCTGGCGGCTGGGCCGATGGCGGCACTGGCCGGGCTGCCGGCGCTGGCGTTGCGGCTGCTGGGCGCGGCCGGGCTGGCGGCGACGCTGGCGGTGCTGGTGCTGGGCGGGCGCGGCGTCGTGTGGCGCGGCCGGCGCATCGAGGTGCCGGCGGCGGGGTTCATGCTGGGGCAGATCGCGCTGGTCGGGCTGGACGTGCTGGGCGCCGGGCTCAGCCTGTGGGTGCTGCTGCCGGCCGCCTCGGTGGCGTTGCCGTTGTTTTTCGCCGTCTACACCGCCGCGTTGCTGCTGGGGGTGATCGGGCACACGCCGGGCGGGCTCGGGGTGTTCGAGGCGGCGATGCTGTTCGTGCTGGGTGGCACGGTGCATGCGGGGGAAGCGGTGGCGGCGCTGCTGGCCTATCGGGCGGTGTATTTCCTGCTGCCGCTCGGCGTCTCGGCGCTGCTGCTGGCCGGGTTCGAGGCGCGGCTGGTGGTGCCGCGGCTGGTCGGGCGGATCGCGCCGAAAGTGCTGACGCCGGTATTTCTGGCGGTGATCACCTTCGCGGTGGGGGTGATGCTGGTGCTGTCCGGCGCCACGCCGGCGTTCGGGCGGCGGCTGGCGACGCTGGAACTGGTGGTGCCGCTTTGGGTGGTGGAGAGCGCGCAATTGGCCTCCAGCGTGCTTGGCGTGTTCCTGCTGTTCACCGCGCGCGGGCTGATGTTCCGGCTGGATGGCGCCTGGTGGCTGGCGCTGGTGCTGGCGGTGGCGAGCCTGGCGCTGTCCTTGGCCAAGGGGCTGGCGTTCTTCGAGGCGACGGTGCTGCTGGGGCTGGTGCTGCTGCTGCTGGCCACGCGCGGCGCGTTCCGCCGCCAGGCGCCGCTGCTTGAGCAGCGGGTGACGCTGGGCTGGGCGGTGGCGGTGGCAGCGGTGATGGCGCTGGCGGTGTGGGTGCTGTTCTTCGCCTTTCGCGCGGTGCCGTACAGCCCGGATATCTGGTGGCAGTTCGAGTTCGACGAGAAACTGCCGCGCGCGTTGCGGGCGACGCTGGCGGCGCTGCTGGTGACCGCCGGTTTCATCCTGCGGCAATTGCTGCGGCCGAGCGCCGGGCGGGCCGGGCGGCCGAGTGCGTCGGCGCTGGCCGAGGCGGCGGCGATCGTGCGGGCGCAGGAGCGCAGCGATGCGATGCTGGCGCTGATGGGCGACAAGCAGTTTCTGTTCTCGCCGAGCCGGCGCTCCTTTCTGATGTATGCCAAGCGCGGCCGGTCCTGGGTGGCGCTGTACGATCCGGTGGGGCTGCGCTGCGAGTGGCCGGCGCTGATCGCCGAGTTCGTGGCACTGGCGCATCGCCATGACGGGCGGGCGGCGTTCTATCAGGTGCGGCCGGATTGCCTGCCGATGTATCTGGATGCCGGGTTGAAGCTGATGAAGCTGGGCGAGGAAGCGACCATAGCACTCGACCAGTTCGGGCTGGAGGGCGGGCCGCGGCAGCATCTGCGCTATGCGCTGAAGCGCGGCGAGCGGGACGGGCTGACCACCGAGGTGCTGGACGGGCAGGGTGCGCTGCCGGAGTTGCGGGCGATCTCCGACGCCTGGCTGGCCAGCCACAAGGCGCGGGAGAAGAAGTTCTCGGTGGCGGCGTTCGATGCCGCGTGGCTGGCGCCGCAATCGGTGATGCTGGTGCGCCAGCATGGCCGGGCGGTGGCGTTCGTGTCGTTCATGACCACCGATCTGCACACCCAGGCGACAGTCGGGGTGATGCGGCATGTGGCGGATTGTTCGCCGTATGCGATGGAGTTTCTGTTCACCAGGCTGGCCTTGCATCTGAAGGCGGCGGGGTTTGCCACGCTGAGCCTGGGGATGGCGCCGCTGTCCGGCATCATGGCGACGCCGCTGGCTTCGCACTGGCACCAGATCGGCCATCTGCTGTGGCGTTATGGCGGGCGGGTGTATAATTTCCGGGGCTTGCGGACGTTCAAGAGCAAGTTCGGGCCGCAGTGGGAGCCGAGGTATCTGGCGGCCAGCGGCACGATAAGCCCGTTCGTGCTGCTCGCCGACGTGGCCGTGCTGTCGGCCGGCGCGTAGGGATAAAGTTTTTTGCTTCTTTGTTTTCAAACAAAGAAGACCTGCTTTCTCTTGCTGTGTGGATGGTGCCGTTGCGCCTGATTCTGACCGTGCTGGCTTTGATGTTCGCTTTTGCCTCCGCCCAGGCCGCCCCCCGCTATGGCAGGCTGCACGTCTACCATCCGGCCGGCGAGATCCGGGATTTCGTGATCCTGTTCTCGGCCGGGGATGCCTGGGGCGCCGAGGATGCGGTGGCGGCCGAGGCGTTGCAGAAGCAGGGCGCGCTGGTGGAGGGGGTGGATAGCGGCGCCTATCTGGCGGCGATCCAGGGGGCGGCGTGCCATGAGATGGATGGCGATTCGGAGTCGCTGGCGCGCGAAGTGCAGCGGCAGTTGCGCACGGTGCGCTATCACACCGCGATTCTGGCCGGGATCGGCGCGGGTGGCATGCTGGCCGAGCGGGTGCTGGCGCTGGCGCCGCCGAACTCGATTGCCGGCGCGGTGAGCCTCGACCCGGTGGACAGCGCGGCGCTGGCGGCGAATGGCTGCGGCGCCAAGGCGACCAGGCTGGAAGGCTTCTGGACGGTCGGGGCGACGGCGGACTGGCCGGCCGCCGGGCGCGAGGCGGTGGCGGCATTGAAGCTGGACCCGGAATTGCGCGAGGTGGCGGCCGGGCCGTCGGCGGGGGCGATGCTGGCGGCCCTGGTGGCGCCGCATCTGGCGCCGCTGGGCGGCGGCGGCGAGAGCGTCGCCGATCTGCCGCTGGTGGAACTGAAGGCGGCCGAGCCGACCGATATGCTGGCGATCGTGCTGGCCGGCGATGGCGGCTGGCGCGACATCGACAAGCAGATCGGCGAGACGCTGCAACAGGACGGCATCAATGTGATCGGGCTGGACAGTCTGCGCTATTTCTGGAGCGCGCAGACGCCGGAGCACACCGCGGCCGATGTCGGGCGGATCATGCGCGCCTATTCCGCCAAGTGGGGCGCGAAGCATGTGGCGCTGATCGGCTACTCGTTCGGCGCCGATGTGCTGCCGTTCGTCTACACCAGGCTGCCGGCGAAGCAGCAGGCGCAGGTGTCGCTGCTGTCGCTGCTGGCGCTGTCGAAGGGGGCGGATTTCGAAATCCGGGTGGTGGGCTGGCTGGGGGCATCGCCGAGTTCGGCGGCGCTGCCGACCGTGCCGGAACTGGCCAGGCTGCCGCCGGCGCTGGTGCAGTGCTTCTATGGCGACGAGGATGCACCGGACTCGGCCTGTCCGGGACTGGCGGGCAGCGGCGCGGATGTGATCCGCACCACTGGCGGGCATCATTTCGACGGCGATTACCAGGCGCTGGCGCGGCGCATCCTGGCGACCTGGCGGGCGCGCATCAGATAGGCGGCGGCCCTGCGTTGACTTGCCCTCGGGCGGCTGGTTGCGTGGCCGCTCAACGAGGGGTGGCGGATGCGCGACATCAAGCGCGTGGTGATGTGGATGGTGGGCGCGCTGGTGTCGTTCTCGACGCTGGCGGTGGCGATCCGCGCGCTGTCGCATGGGCTGAACGTCTACGAGATTCTGGCGATCCGCAATCTGGGCGGCATCGTGGTGCTGGGCGGCTACGCGCTGGCGCGGCGCGAGCGGGTGGCGGGGCCGTTTCCGCTGCGAATTCACCTGCTGCGCAACGTGTTCCATTTCGGCGGGCAGACGGCGTGGGCGTATGGCGTGACGGTGCTGCCGCTGGCCACCGTGTTCTCGCTGGAATTCACCTCGCCGGCGTGGACCACGATCCTGGCGGCGGTGTTCCTCGGCGAACGGCTGACGGTGGCGCGGATCGGCGCGGTGGTGCTGGGGTTCATCGGCGTGATGGTGATATTGCAGCCGGGGCTGGGCACGTTCGAGCCGGCGGCGCTGATCGTGCTGGGGGCGGCGGCATGCTTCGGGGTGCAGATCACCAGCACGAAGTTTCTGACCGGGCGCAATTCGGTGCTGACCATCATGATGTGGATGAACCTGATGCAGTTGCCGATGTATCTGGCGGCCAACGTGGCGACCGGCGGGGAGCTGTGGTTCGGCGACAAGCTGGCGTGGAGCGAGGCGCCGGCGCTGCTGGCACTGTGCCTGGCCGGGCTGCTGGCGCATGTCTGCCTGACCAACGCATTCCGCTTCGGCGACGCGACGCTGGTGGTGCCGATCGACTTCCTGCGCATTCCGCTGATCGCGACGGTGGGGATGGTGCTGTACGGCGAGCGGTTCGATCCGGTGATTTTGCTCGGGGCGGCGATTATTCTGAGCGGGATTGCCTGGAATTTGCGGGATAGTCGGGGAAGGGCTTAAGGAAGGTCTTCTTTTTGTGAACAAAAAGAAGCAAAAAAACTTTTTATTCCCTGGAGTCGAGGACGTTCGTCCGGACTCCAGGGAATGAAGTTTTTTGCGCGCTTTTTTTCAAAAAAGCGCTGCTTGCTATAGGGGAAACGCGATGTTCGAGTTGGCCGAAGAACACAGGATGCTGCAGGAACTGGTGGCGAAGTTCGTCATCCAGGAGTTGCGGCCGTTGGAGCGGGCGGTGATGGCGCGCGAGGCCGGCGGCGGCACGGTGGCGCTGACCGAGGCGGAGGAGGCGCCGCTGTTCGCCAAATGCAAGGAGCTCGGGCTGTGGGGGCTCGATGTGCCGGAGGCGCTGGGCGGCGCCAATCTGCCGGCGGTGGCGCTGATGGCGGTGAACGAGGAACTCGGCAAGACCTGCGTGCCGTTCATCTTTCCGCCGGATTCGCCGAATCTGCATATGCTGATGGCGGTGGCGGACGAGGCGCAGCGGGCGAAGTATCTGGTGCCGTATGCCGATGGCTCGGCGAAGTCGGCGATCGCGATTTCCGAGCCGGGCGCGGGCGGCGATCCGGCCGGGATGATGACGCGGGCGGTGCGCGACGGTGATGATTGGGTGATCAACGGGCGCAAGATCTGGATCAGCCGGGTATCGTATGCCGATTTCACCATTGTGATGGCGCGCACCGGCGAGGGGAAGCGGCATGAGGGGGTGAGTGCGTTTATCGTCGAGCGGGGGACCAAGGGGTTCATCGTCGAGCGGGAAATCCAGATGCTCGGGGGGCAGCGGACCTATGAGGTGGTGTTCGAGGAGTGCCGGGTGCCGGCGAGCCAGATGCTGGGGCGGGAGGGGGCCGGGTTCGCGCCGATGCAGTTGCGGCTGACGATACGGCGGTTGCAGATGGGGGCCTGGTGCACCGGGATGGCGGTGCGGGCGCTGGATATGCTGTGCGAACATGCCAAGCAGCGGGTGACGTTCGGGGCGCGGCTGGCGGATCGGCAGGCGGTGCAGTGGTGGGTGGCGGATGCGGCGACGCGGATTCATGCCTGCCGGTTGATGGTGATGGACGCGGCGGCCAAGCAGGATGCCGGGCAGGACGTGCGCACCGAGGCTTCGATGATCAAGGTGTTCGCCACCGAGATGGCGCAGGACGTGATCGACCACGCGATGCAGGCCTATGGGGCGATGGGGGTGACCAAGGAGTTGCCGCTGCAACTGATGGCGCAGAAGGTGCGCACGATGCGGGTGTATGAAGGGCCGTCGGAGGTGCATCGGATGGCGATCGCGCGGCGGGTGCTGAAGGAGCGCGGGTGATGGCCGGGCCGCTCGCCGGGTTGCGGGTGGTGGAGTTCGCCGGCATCGGGCCGGGGCCGTTCGCGGCGATGCTGCTGGCGGATATGGGCGCCGATGTGGTGCGGGTGGAGCGGCCAGGCGAGCGGGCGCTGCCGCACGACATCACGCGGCGCGGGCGGCGGGTGGTGGCGCTGGATTTGAAGCGGGCGGGCGATCTGGCGCAGGCGCTGGCGCTGCTGGATGGCGCCGAGGCGCTGATCGAGGGGTTTCGGCCGGGGGTGATGGAGCGGCTGGGGCTGGGGCCGGATGTGGTGCTGCGGCGCAATCCGCGGCTGGTGTATGGGCGGATGACCGGCTGGGGGCAGCATGGGCCGCTGGCGCAGACGGCGGGGCATGACATCAATTATATCGCCATCGCCGGCGCGCTGGGGGCGATCGGGGAGGCCGGGGCGCCGGTGCCGCCGCTCAATCTGGTGGGCGATTACGGCGGCGGGGCGCTGTATCTGGCGATGGGCATGCTGGCGGCGGTGCTGGCGGTGCGGGCCGGCGGGCCGGGCCAGGTGGTGGACTGCGCGATCAGCGACTGCGTGGCCAACATGCTGGCGCTGTTTTATTCGATGCGCGCAGAAGGCGCCTGGCAGGACCGGCGGGCGGCGAACCTGCTGGATGGCGGGGCGCATTTCTACGCGACCTATGAATGCGCGGACGGCCGGCATATCGCGGTGGGGGCGATCGAGCCGCAATTCTATGCCGTGTTGCGGCGGATCGCCGGGCTGGATGATGCCGCGTTCGACGCGCAGCGCGACCCGGCGGCGTGGCCGGAATTGAAGCGGAGGCTGGCGGCGGTGTTTCGCACCCGCACGCGTGGCGACTGGGTTGCGCTGTTTGACGGCAGCGATGCCTGCGTGGCGCCGGTGCTGGGGTTGGGTGAGGCGGTGGCGCATCCGCATAACGTGGCACGCGAGGCGTTCGTGGAACGGGACGGGGTGGTGCAGCCGGCGGCCGCACCTCGGTTCTCGGCGACGCCGGCTGCCGCGAGCGAACCGGCGGTGGCGTGCGCGGTGGCTCGGTGGGATGAGTAGG
>DATJEA010000350.1:0-7291 GCA_035497095.1 Acetobacteraceae bacterium
AGCGCCGGCACGACGCCGACACCAATCTCGGCTCCATCCTGGCGCCCGGCCTGCAGTTGCGGGTGCCGCTCAAGTAGACGCCGGCGCCGGCGCCGCCCGCGCCATCGCCGGCGCCGCCCGCTCGGCATCCACCATGTAGTCGCGGGTCAGCGGCACCGCCTGCGGGCTGCGGGTCAACTGGATCTGGAACACCACATGCCCCTCGCGCCGGAACGCAATCTCGCTGCCGGCCAGGTAGAACTCGAACATCCGGCAGAACCGCTCGTCATACAGCCCGGCGATGGCGTCGCGGTTGGCAGCGAACCGGCGGCGCCAGTGCCGCAGCGTCTCGGCGTAGTGCAGCCGCAGCACCTCGATATCGGTCGCCACCAGCCCGGCCCGCTCGATCACCGGCACCACCTCGGACAGTGCCGGGCAATAGCCGCCGGGGAAGATGTATTTGGCGAGCCACGGATTGGTGGCATCCGGCGGCGTGCTGCGGCCGATGTAATGCAGCAGCGCCACCCCGTCCGGGGCCAGGTTGCGCTTCACCACCTCGAAGAACTTGCGATAGAAGCCGATCCCCACATGCTCGAACATGCCAACCGAGACGATCCGGTCGAACCGCCGATGCAGCGCACGGTAATCCAGCAGCTCGAACCGCACCCGGTCGCCCAGCCCCTCGGCATCGGCGCGCGCCTGCGCCTCGGCCAGTTGTTCGGTCGACAGCGTGATCCCGGTCACCCGCGCGCCATAGTCCCGCGCCAGGGTCAGCGCCATGCCGCCCCAGCCGCAGCCGATATCCAGCACTTCAAGGTCCGGCCGATCCAGCTTCAGCTTGCTGGCGATATGCTGCTTCTTGGCGACCTGCGCTTCCTCCAGCGTTTCCTTGCCGGTGGGGAAATAGCCGCAGGAATACTGCCGGTCCCGATCGAGAAACAGGCTGTACAGCCTGCCGTTGAGATCGTAGTGATGCGCCACGTTGCGGCGAGAGCGGCTGGCCGGGTTGAACTGCGACAGCCGGCGGATCATCCGGCGCAGCGCTTCCTGCAACCAGATCCCCGGATGATGCGCGGTCTCGGACATCAGATTGGCGCCGAACAGGTCCAGCAACTGGTAGATGCTGCAGTCCACCGGCACCATGGTGCCGTCCATGTAGCACTCGCCGGCCGCCAGCGCCGGGTTCAGCGCCAGCCGCCGCACCGCACGCGCATCGCGCAGTTCCATCAACGCTTCCGGCCCGGGCTCGCCGGCGTAGGTGGTCAGTTGGCCATCCGGCCAGCGCACCGTCAGCCGGCCGAGCACGATGAAGTGCCGCAGAATCTGGTCGAGCACCGGTCGCATCATGGTTCATCCCTCCCCTGCGCCGGCCCGCGCTGGTCACGGCGGCCGGTTGCCCTGAAACGAATTAACCTGGGCAGGATGAAGTCCGAATTGCAGGGATGCAACCCCTTCGTTACATGCGCGGGTGCCCTGCGCCGCGTTCATGGAACCAGGGCGCAGACGCAAAAACGCCGGCCCGCACCAACCCCCACAGGGGCGGTCCAGGCCGGCGCATGCGCCAACCGGCGCGGGCCGGCGGCGGTTATCAGACTTCCGGCTGCTCGGCCTCGCCGGGGTCCAGCTCGTCCGGCACCGGCATCTCGTACTCGTCTTCCTCGCGTGCGGTCGTTTCGCCGCGGGCCTGGCGCTCGGCCTCCTCGACGCTGCGCGCCACGTTGACCACCACCGGAATGGAAACTTCCGGATGCAGCACCACGCGCACCGTCACCAGCCCGAGCGTCTTGATCGGGTGCTCCAGGATCACCTGGCTGCGGTTGACGGTGAGCCCGCCCTCGGAGCAGCCATCGGCGATGTCGCGCGACGACACCGAACCATACAGCCCGCCCGACTCGCCGGCCTGGCGGATGATCACCACCGACAGCCCGCCGACCCGTTCGGCCACCCGCTCCGCCTCATCGCGGCGCTTGATGTTCTGCGCCTCAAGCTGGGCGCGCTGCTCCTCGAACCGCGCCAGGTTCTCCTTGTTGGCGCGGATCGCCTGTTTCTTTGGCAGCAGGAAGTTGCGGGCATAGCCCGGCTTCACATGCACCTTCTCGCCCATCTGCCCCAGATGCTCAACGCGGTGCAGCAGGATCACTTCAACAGTGGCCATGATGTGCTCCTCAGGCCAGGATGTACGGCAGCAGCGCCAGGAAGCGGGCGCGCTTGATCGCGTTGGCCAGCTCGCGCTGCTTCTTGGCGGAAACCGCGGTGATGCGGCTCGGCACGATCTTGCCGCGCTCGGACAGGAAGCGGCTCAGCAGGCGCACGTCCTTGTAGTCGATTACCGGCGCATTCGGGCCGGAGAACGGGCAGGACTTGCGGCGGCGGTAGAACGGCCGGCGGGCGCCCACGGCGGAGCGCCGCGCGGCGGGGTTCACATCGGTGGTGTCGGACATCTGGGTTACTCCTCGCCGCCGCGGCGGTTGTCGTCGCGCTCGTCGCGCCCGCCACGATGGTCGTCGCGCGGCCCGTCGTCGCGGGCGCGGAATTCCTCGCGGTCGTCAGGGCCGCGCCGGCGCCCGGATTCGAAGCGCCCGGCCGGCTTCGGGCCGCGGAAGCCGCGCTCGCGGTCGTCGGATTTGCGCGACAGGATCGCGCTCGGCGCCTCGTCGATCGCGTCCACCCGGATGGTCATGAACCGCAGCACGTCCTCGTTGAGGCGAAGCTGGCGCTCCATCTCGACGATCGAGGCCGGCTTGGCGTCCAGGCCCATCAGCATGTAATGGCCCTTGCGGTTTTTCTTGATCCGGTAGGCGAGGCTGCGCAGCCCCCAATACTCGCGCTTCTGCACCGAGGTCACGCCCTCGGTGCCCGGCACGATGCCATTATCGGTGTCGACCAGGGCGGCGATCTGATCGGCGACCGCCTCGACCTGCTGTTGCGTCACGTCGTTGCGTGCGATGAACACGCATTCATAGAGCGGCATGGGCACTCCCTCTGGCTTATCTCTGCCCCGGACCCGGATATGGGTCCACGCCACCATGGCGCGCGAGCATAGCCGGAGGACGCCGATCCCCCGGCAGGGAAGGTGCCGGGCTTATACACAGATGCCGGCCGGACGCAATGCATGGCCACGCAATGCACGGCCGGGTCGCAGGCCGGCGTTACACCACCCCCAGCGGCCGCAACGGCCCCTCCGGCGGCACCGCCTCGATCGCATCGCCCGGCCGCACCACGCCGCCGGTCAGCACCACCGCCATCACCCCGGTCTTGCGCACCAGCCCGCCCTCGGCATCGCGCGCCAGCGTGGCGGCCATCAGCCCCTGGCGGAAATGGTCGAGCTGCCAGCACGGATTGCGCAACCCGGTCACCCGCACCGTCGCGGCCTGGCCCAGCTTCAGCACGGTGCCTTCCGCCAGGCCGAGCAGGTCGATGCCCTCGGTCAGGATGTTCTCGCCCATCTCGCCCGGCGCGATGGCGAACCCGGCCGCCTGCAGTTCGGGCAGCAATTCGGCATGGATCAGATGCACCTGGCGCAGATTAGGCTGCGTCGGGTCGCGCTTCACGCGCGAGCGATGCTGCACGGTCACGCCGCGATGCGCGTCGCCGGCCACGCCCAGCCCGGCGATCAGTTCGATCTCGTCGCAGAGCGGCTTGCTGAAATGATGTGCCTCATCGCGCGCGACGGTGAGCACCCGGGCGGTCATATCCGCCACCCGGAATGGATCGCCGCGATGCCGCCGGACAGGATGCGCACCCGCACCTGGGAGAACCCGGCCTCGCGCAGCATCGCCGCCAGCGTGTCGGCGTCGGGGAACATGCGGATGCTTTCGGCGAGATACTGGTAGCTGTCGGCGTCGCCGGCGATCGCCTGGCCGAGCCGGGGCAGGATGCGGAACGACCAGGCGTCGTACAGCGGGATCAGGGCGGCCACCTGCACGCGGGAGAATTCCAGGCAGAAGAACCGCCCGCCCGGCTTCAGCACGCGAAATGCCTCGCGCAGCACGGCGGCCTTGTCGGTGCAGTTGCGCAGCCCGAACGCCATCGAGACGGTGTCCTGGCTGCGATCCGGCAGCGGCAGGTGCTCGGCGTCGGCGGTGAGAAAACTGAGATTGGCGGCATACCCCCTGGCCAGCGCCCGATCCCGCCCGACCGCCAGCATCGACGGATTGATGTCCGACAGGATCGCCGGCCCGCCGCCGCGCCTGAGCCAGCCGAAGCTGATATCGCCGGTGCCGCCGGCCAGATCGAGCAGGCTGCGGTTCGGCCGCGGATCCAGCGCAGTGGCAAAGACATGCTTCCAGGCGCGGTGGATGCCGAGCGACATCAGGTCGTTCATCAGGTCGTATTTCGGCGCCACGCTGTCGAACACCGCGCGCACCAGAGGCTTCTTGTCCTCCAACTTCACGCTGCGATAGCCGAAATCGATCAGGTCCGGATTGTCGCTCATCGCGCCACTCTATAGCCTGCGCTGCCATGCCGGAACTCCCCGAAGTCGAGAACGTGATGCGTGGCATGCGGCAGGCGCTGCAAGGCCGTACCATCCGCCGCGCCGTGCTGCATCGCGACGGCCTGCGCTGGCCGTTTCCGCCCGGACTGGCGGCGCGGCTCGCCGGCGCGCGGGTGGAAAGCTTCCGGCGGCGGGCGAAATACATGCTGATGCGCCTCGATGGCGGCGACAGCGTGCTGATCCATCTCGGCATGTCCGGCCGCATGGTGACCGGCCCCGCGCTGCCCAACGCGGTCACCCCGCACGAGCATCTGGTGATGGAAACCGAGGACGGCATCCGCGTCGGCTTCGTCGACCCGCGCCGGTTCGGCTCGGTGGACCTGGTGCCGACCGCCGAGGAGGACGCGCATCGCCTGCTGGCCGGGCTGGGGCCGGAGCCGCTGGACGACGGCTTCAACGCCAAGACGCTGGCCGCCGCGCTGGCCGGGCACCGCACCCCGATCAAGGCAGCGCTGCTCGACCAGCACAACGTCGCCGGCCTCGGCAACATCTATGTCTGCGAGGCGCTGTTCCGCGCCCACATCGCACCGAGGCGGCTGGCCGGCAGCGTGTCCACCGCCGCGGTGCGCCGGCTGGTCGCCGAGATCAAGGCGACGCTCAACGAGGCGATCGCCGCCGGCGGCTCCACGCTGCGCGACCATGTGCTGCCGAACGGCGAGCACGGCTATTTCCAGCACGACTTCAAGGTCTACGGCCGCGAGGGCCAGCCCTGCGGCCCGACCTGCCCGGGCCTGCCCGGCTGCCCGGGTGTCGCCCGCATCGTGCAATCCGGCCGTAGCACCTTCTATTGCCCGCGCCACCAGCGCTAGCTAGAACCGGCCGCATCGAGAAGGAGCGCGCCATGCCTGAGATGATCCTGGTCGAAACCCAAGGCCCGGTCGGGCTGATCCGGCTCAACCGCCCGCAGGCGCTGAACGCGCTGTGCGACCAGCTGATGGACGAACTCGGCACCCAACTCCTGGCGTTCGACGCCGATCCCGCGATCGGCGCCATCGTGCTGACCGGCTCGGAGAAGGCGTTCGCCGCCGGCGCCGACATCAAGGAGATGAAGGACCGCAGCTACCCCGACGCCTACCTGCAGGACTTCATCGGCGCGCGCTGGGAGACGGTGCTGCGGGTGAAGAAGCCGGTGATCGCCGCGGTGGCCGGCTTCGCGCTCGGCGGCGGCTGCGAGCTGGCGATGATGTGCGACATGATCATCGCCGCCGACACCGCCAAATTCGGCCAGCCGGAGATCAATCTCGGCGTCATCCCCGGCGCCGGCGGCAGCCAGCGGCTGACCCGCGCGGTCGGCAAATCGAAGGCGATGGACATGGTGCTGACCGGCCGCATGATGGACGCCGCCGAGGCCGACCGCGCCAACCTGGTCACCCGCGTCGTCGCGGCCGACCAGTTGCTCGCCGAGGCGCTGAAAACCGCGACCAAGATCGCCGCCCTGTCGCCGGTGGCCGTGGCGATGGGCAAGGAGGCGGTCAACCGCGCCTTCGAGAGCACGCTGCACGAGGGCGTCCGCTTCGAGCGCCGGCTGTTCCTGTCGCTGTTCGGCACGCCGGACCAGCGCGAGGGCATGGCGGCCTTCATCGAGAAGCGCAAGCCGGCCTTCCGCCGCGGCTGAGGCGGGCCGGCGCACCGCGCGCCGGCCCCACGCGCCTTAGAACTTCTTCGGGAACTGTTTGGCCAGCGCGTCGGCCAGCACGTCCGAAATCACGTACATATGCTGCGTCATCGCCGCCCAGGTCTGCGCCTCGCCGGCGTAATCCTTGGCCATCAGCTCCTGGATCTGGCTGACGTGATGCCCGGCATGCGCCTGGAACAGCCCGAACGCCGCGTCCTTCGGAATGTTCGGGTTGGCGCCCGACAGGAACACCGCGATCTGCTCGGCATTGTTCATCAGATCGGTGATCGCCTTGCTCTGCGCCGTGTTGTTCTTGGCGATCGTCGCGTCCAGATAGCCCTTGATCGCGCCGTAATGCCCGGCCAGCAGCTTGAACAGCCCGTCCCGCCCGGCGTCGCCGTAGAACGGCTGGATCGCCGCCGCGATCGCGCGGGCGTTGGCCACCACCTGCTGCTCGGCGGCAGCCTGCTCGGCGGCGTTGCCGGCCAGCCCGGCGGTCACCACGTTGCGCACCCAGAACACGTGCCCGATCCACAGATCGCGCAGCGCCGCCTTGGTGGCGGTCAGCTTGGCCGAATCGACCGCTGTCCTGGCGGCGATCAGCGTCACGCCCTGCTGCTGCGTGCCGTGTTGATGCGTGCCGTGCGCCGCCGCCGGCACTGGCACCCCGACCAGCATCCCAGCCAGGGAGAGGCACAGCGCGGTGGAGAAAATATGAGGCATGGTCGTCGCTCCTTGTGATGACGAGGTGTGATAGCGAGCCGAACCATATCCTGTATTAGCCTTAATACAAGCCATATATGCTAAAAGATACAAATATGGACATTCCCACGCAAAACCCCCATACCAAGCCCACGCAACCCCGGACCAAAGCCATGCAGCCCACCATCGAACCCCTTGGCGCCACCCAGCGCGCCCTGCTCCGCGCCCTGCTGCACAACCAGCCCGGCCTCACCATCGACGCGCTGGGCGACACCCTGGCGATCAGCCGCAACGCGGTGCGCCAGCACATCGCCGCCCTGGAGCGAGACGGCCTGCTCGCCCGCGGCGCCACCCAGCCCACCGGCGGCCGGCCGGAGCAGCTCTACGTGCTCACCGATCTCGGCCGCGAGCGCTTCCCCCGGCAATACACCTGGCTCTCCGAGGTGATGCTGCGCACCCTGCGCGACCAGCTCGGCCCCGAGGGCCTGGCCGCCAGCATG
>DATJEA010000351.1:0-10614 GCA_035497095.1 Acetobacteraceae bacterium
GCCGGGCGCCTCGGCGAGGCGGCGGTTCTCCTGCTCCAGGTCGTGCAGCTTCAGCGCGCGGTCGATGATGCCGCGCAGCAGGTCGACGTCGATCGGCTTTTCGCAGAAATCATAGGCGCCGCTGTTGACAGCCCGCAGTGCATGCTCGCGGTCGCCGTGGCTGGTGGCGACGATCAGCTTCATGTCCGGGTGCAGGCGGGCGAGCGCTTCCAGCGTGGCGAAGCCTTCGCTGACGCCATCCGGGTCCGGCGGCAGCCCGAGATCCATGATGGCGACCGGCGGCTGTTCCTTCTGCGCGCTGGCGATCGCCTGCGGGCGGGCGTGCACGATCAGCAGTTCGTACTGCGACAGCGCCCAGCGATACTGGCGGCACAACCCTTCATCGTCCTCGACGATGAGCAGCTTCGGTTTGGTTACAGAACTGTCCATTGCCGCCATCCTACCTGATCCGGTCGGAAATTGGTATCTCCGACGGGATCGGCGCGGCGCCCGCGGGCGGGGCGGCGGCAGCCTCGACCGCGGGCAGCACGATGCGCATGGTGGTGCCGGCGCCGGGCTGGCTCAGCACCAGCAGGTCGCCGCCGGCCTCGCGCAGCAGCTCGCGGGCCTGAAAGGCGCCGATGCCGGTGCCGCCGGGCTTCGAGGTATCGAACGGGGCGAATAGTTTGTCGCGGACGAATTCCGGATGCATGCCCGGGCCTTCGTCGGCGATCTCGATCACGATCTGGCGACCGGGCTGGCGCAGCCGGACCAGCACCGGCGGCGCGCTGGCGGGGCTGGCCTCCAGGGTTGCCTCGGCGGCATTGTTCAGCAGATGGGTCACCACCGCGTCGAACGCCGCCGCCGGCATGGCAACGCCGCCGGCGGCATCCTCGGCATCATCCAGCAGCACGTCGACCTCGCGCGGCCGGCGCAGGCCGCCGATCAGCGCCCGCAGCCGGTCGCGCGGGCGAATGATCGCGCGCGCCAGGTCGCCCGGCGGCGCCTGGAGCCGCTTCAGCAGGGCGGTGATCTTCTGCACCGAGGCGCGCACCGTCTGTAGCATGTCGGCCTGGAACTCGGGGTTGCTGAGATGCACCTCGGCATTGGACAGCAGCATGGAGAGCTGGCTGGAGACGTTCTTGATGTCGTGCGCGACGAAGGCAAAGCGCTTGCCGTAGTCGTGCAGCTGGCGGGCTTGCAGCAGCACCTCGGTGGCGCGCTGCTCGGCGACGTAGGTGGCGACCTGGCGGCCGATGATGCGCAGCAGGTCGAACACTTCGCGGTCCAGTGCGAAGCCGCCGCGCGGGCGGGCGACCAGGATGAACCCGGTCATGACGCCGGCATGACTGAGCGGAACGGCCAGCCACAGGCCGGGCAGCTCGCTGGCCAGGGCGGCGCCGGTGGCCGGCGGCAGGCTGTCGAGCAGCGCGATCCAGGCGCCGCCGCGCATCGCCGCGACCAGCGGATCGTCGGCCATCACCGGGGTTGCCAGCGCCGGCATGTTCCACGAGCCGGCCCAGCGGTAACTGGCCGCCGCCGTCGCGGGCTCCAGCAGCAGCAGCACGCCGCCGGGGCTGTCGACGATATCGGCGGCGGCGCGGATGACACGGGTATGCAGCGCCACATAGGCGTCCTGCGCCGACAGGGTGTTGATGCAGCGCATCCATTCCTGCCGATAGTCGTAGCGGTTGCTGAAAAAGTGATCGCCGATGAAGCGCCGGGCGCGCCGGCGCGCGCCGCCGGAGGACAGCAGCACCGCGATAGTGACGCAGCCGGCGAACACCAGGCTGATCTCGGCGAGGCCGCCCCAAGCGGCGTTGAAATAGCGGACCGCCTCACCGGCGCCGGCGAGGCCGAGCAGGAACACGCCGGCGGCGACCAGCGTGGCGGAATGAAACACCACGGTGCGGGAGACGTGGATATCGATCTGCCAGCTGCGGTTGCGCGCCGCGCTGACCGCCAGCAACGGCACCACGATCGCCGCCGCGATGGCGTTGCCGGCGAACAGCGGGGCCGAGATATGCGACAGCAGCACCGCATCGGCGGACAGCGCCACGTCGTAGACCGAGAGCGCCCCGAGCGCGATGCAGGGCAGCGTGATGCGCCATTTGGTATCGGCCGACGCGTTGAAATACAGATTCTCGATCAGCAGGATGTTGCACACCGCCAGGCCCAGCCGCAACGCGATGCCGGCCGACCACAGCGCGAAGCCGGAATTGCCTGGATGCCCGACCAGCAAGGTGGTGCCGACCACCAGCACGGCGACCAGCCCCATCACGATGAACGCCTGGGTGAGCTGGCTGCGGCCCGGCACCGAGCGGCGGTAGAGATGCAGCAGGAAGGCGTACCAGGCGACCGAGCGCAGCAGGTCGAGCCCGCCGCCGAAGCCGCCGAACGGCCGCGGCAACGCCACCGCGACGGCGCCGAGCCACAGCGCCGACGCCAGCGCCGCGAGCACCAGCAGCAGCCCGGTGCGGCTGAGCCGCATCTGGATCAGGATCAGCGCCGAGAGCGCCAGATACAGCGCGGCGCTGCCGCCGTAGATGATGCGGACGAAATCCAGCGATGTCAGCATGGCGGCGACCCGCCTTCCGTCGGTTCCGCTGCGGCGCCAGACGGAGCGGTGAAAACCTGCTGCCTGGGCTGTTGGACCCGCCTGGGCTGTTGCAATGCCCGCGCTATGGGGACCTCCCTGTGCTTTCGACCCCAGCCATCGCGTTCTAGCGCGCGCCTTCCTGGAACAGGATGACCCGGATGGTCGCCAGTACGATCAGCGCGTCGAGGAACAGGCTGCGATGTTTCACGTAAAACAGGTCGTAGGAAAGCTTCTGTCGGGCATCCTCGACCGAGGCGCCATACGGATAATTGACCTGCGCCCAGCCGGTGACGCCGGGCTTGACCAATGTCCGGTCCGGGTAGTGGGGAATCTGCTCGGTCAGCTGCGTGACGAAGGGCGGGCGCTCCGGGCGGGGGCCGACGAAGCTCATTTCGCCGCGCAGCACGTTGACCAGTTGCGGCAGCTCGTCGATCCGGGTGAGGCGGATGAGGGCGCCGACGCGGGTCACCCGGCTGTCGTGGCGGGTGGCCCAGGCGGGGCCGCCGGCCTCGGCATCGAGACGCATGCTGCGCAGCTTGTAGAGCGTGAAGACCTGGCCGCGGAAGCCGACGCGCTGCTGCCGGTACAGGACCGGCCCGGGGCTGTCGAGCTTGATCAGCAGCGCGGTCAGCAGCAGCAACGGCAGCGTCAGGCCCAGCAGCGCCAGGCTCATCGCGATTTCGGCGGCGCGACGGATGGCCGCCTCCACCTGGCCGCAGGACAGGCCGCGGGCGCCGCGCAGCCAGTCCGGCGCGAGCTGCGCCAGGTCCATGCGCCGCAAATGCCGCTCGCAGAACTCGACCTGGCCGACCACTCTGAGATGACGGCTGCCCACAGTGGCGCGCACGGCTTGCAGATCAGCGTCCGGCGTGACGATCACTGCCCAGATGCGGCGATGGCGCGGCGGCATCGCCAGCAGCGCGGCAAGGTCGGCGGCCGGCACCACGCCGGCAACCCGAAAGAAGCCGCGCCGCTGGACGGCGATCGCCGCCTCGGTGCGCCTTGCGGCGAGCGGGGAGCCGACGATGACAACATTCCGGGTCAGCAGGCCCAGGCGCAGGATGATCCTGAAGCCCAGGCGCGGCAGGAACAGCAGCAGGATTGAGGTCAGCAGGATCTTGACTGGCCAGAACGCGTCCGGCCCGAACACGAAACTCGGATCGATGTCGGTGGCGGCGCTGGCCAGCAGCACCACCGGAAACGCCAGCAGCCCGGCCACCACGGTGTTGAGCAGCAGGCGACGGGTCTGCAGGCAGATTTCCGGCCGGTAGAGGCCGATGGCCAACGACGCCATGCCGATCGCGCAGGACAGCAGCAGGGCCCGGCCGGCGGTTGCCATGTGCAGCCCGATCGCCGCAGCGAAGCCTGGATCGGCCAGGGTATGGGCGAGGCCGGCCTGGCCAGCGAGCAGACCCGCCGTGGCGGCGGCATCGGCGGGCAACAGCAGAAGATAGAAAGAAAAAAAGCACAAAAAGAACTCGACGACCCACAGAAGAAACATCTCCAGCGAAATATGGCTGCCGAATACCCTCCCCATGCTACCCTCAATACCTCCTGCGTATTCATTCTGGCTGCAGCAGGGCCCAATTGCCGGTCCCCGGGGCAACGAATCGATAGAACCCATTGCCGACTCATGCAACTCCGGCCTGTTCACCCTTAAGGATGAGCAGACGGGCCGGATTATTCATGCTATGTAGCTCAGCAATAATCCTGCCGCCTGCCGATCGGCGCGAGTTAACGGCGGCACATGAATTGGATCGATAATCAGGCGGAAGCGGGGTGAATGGCTAAATGTTGATCGGTTACGCACTTGGCAACACCGACGTCACGATAGTACTCTTCCATGTCGGGTTCTCGAACGGCGCTGACGTATGTTTAACGAGGGGTTGATTCTTGGTCAAGCTGCTTCCTGTTCAACCGCGATGGAACGATGAGTCGGTGCGATCAGGATATCGTGATGCTGCGGCACGGTTTTATGTGGTATGGGCGCGCTGCATTATCGGGGAATCGCGATGGCATCGCGTCAGCCGGACGAATGGCACGGCGTTGTTCGGTCCACGCAGACTTTACGATCGCGCTGCACACATGCTAAGCGCCGGGATGGGCGACATTGCGGTTATTCGGCGCGCCAGGACGGCTACGCTGCGAAGGCAGACCCTCAACCGGTTCGGCCGCGGCAGATGAAGGCGTGTAGCTCAATGGTAGAGCGCTGTCATTACATGGCAGAGGCTGGGGGTTCAATTCCTTCCGCGCCTATCGTGCCGTGCCGCCAGCACCGCTGCCGGCTGTCCCAGCCGAATTGTGGCGCCCACCACCCAACCGTACGGGCAGGAACGAATCCGCGATGACCGATGGCTCGATGCAGTGTGTGACCCCGGTGGCGACGATCCGGTCCCTCATACGGCGGCGGCTGCGCACTATCCTGACGCTCCCGCTGGCGATCGTGCTGATGGGTGGGCTGGCTGCCTGTGCGGCGGGCGGGCCGGGCAGCGGCTCCTGCCCGGCACCGGCCAGCCCGGTCGGCCCGACGGCCGCAACCTCGCCCACCTATGTGATCGGCGCCGGCGATCAGCTCGGCATTTCGGTGTACCGCGCGCCCGAGCTCAGCGTGCCGAGCCTGCCGGTGCGCCCGGACGGGCGGATTTCGATGCCGCTGATCCCGGATATCATGGCAGCCGGCAAGACGCCCACCGAACTGGGCAAGGAGTTGGCGGCGCGGCTCAAGCAGTATGTCCAGGATCCGATCGTGACCGTGATGGTGACCGGCTTCGTGGGGCCACTCGACCGCCAGGTGAAGGTGATCGGCGAAGCGACCGAGCCGGCGGCGATCCCGTATCGTGATGGCATGACGGTGCTCGATGTGATGATCGCCACCAAGGGGCTGACCAAATACGCCGCCGGCAACCGGTCGGTGATCGTCCGCCGCGTTGGCGACAAGCAGCAGGTGATCCCGCTGCGGCTGTCCGATCTGCTGAAGGATGGCGACTACTGCGACAACGTGGCGCTGCTGCCGGGTGACACGTTGATCATCCCGCAAAGCTGGTTCTGAGGGCGTCGGCACGTGGATCAGCTGCGGGTATTGGTGCGACGCTACATCGGCGCCGCCTGGCGATATCGCTGGGCGACGGTGGCCTGCGCCTGGGTGTTGAGCGTCGGTGGCTGGATCGGCACGACCTTTATCCCCAACCAGTACGAGGCCAGTGCCCGCGTCTATATGGATGCCGACGCGGTGTTGACGCCGCTGCTTCATGGCATTGCGATCGACGCGCAGAACAGCCGCCGGTTGGACATTCTACAGCGCACCCTGCTGAGCCGGCCGAATCTGGAGAAGCTGGTCTCCAGCACCGATCTCGACCTGAAGATCACCGGGCCGGGGGACCTTGAGAGGCTGGTGCTCGAACTTGGCTCCGATATTCGCATCAGGCCGCAGACCCAGAACCTGTTCACGATTTCGTACCGCAACCCCAGCCCCAAACTCGCCTTCGACGTGGTGCAGAGCATGCTCACCACCTTCATCGAAAGCCGGGCCGGCAACAGCCGCTCGGAGATGCAGAACGCCCAGGTGTTTCTCGACCAGCAATTGGCCAATTACGAAACCAAGCTGCGCGACGCGGAGAAGCGGCGGGCCGATTTCCGCGCCAAATATATCGATCTGCTGCCCTCCGACGCCACCGGCGTGTCGCGCTTCGAGGAGGCGCAGGCCACTGTTCGCTCTCTGCAGGGGCAGTTGCAGGACCAGGTGGCGCGGCGGGATATGCTGAAGAGCGAGCTGGCCTCCACCAAGCCGATGCTGGTCACCGAGACCGATGCCAATGGCGTGCCGATCGGGGGGCCCGGCGGCATGACGCCGGAACAGGCCAAGCTGAAGCAGGCAGAGGATCAGCTGAGGCTGCTGCTGCTGCACGATACCGAGCAGCATCCCGACGTCATCGCGCAACGCAAGCTGATCGCCTCGCTGCAGGCCGCGGCGGCGCAATCGGTCACGGCCCGCACGGCGGCGGCCAAGGCGGCCGGCAAGCCGGGCGAGGCGGCGCCGAACACCCGCTCCCAGGCCAATCCGGTCTATGAGCAGCTCAAGGTGCGCCTGGTCGACGCGGAAAGCGGCCTGGCGTCGCTGCAGCGGCAACTGGCGGATGCCACCAAGCAGCGCGATCGGCTGCAGGAAATCGCGCGTGGCGCGCCGGGGCTGCAGGCGGAATACACCAATATGAACCGCGACTACGACGTAATCCGCAAAAGTTACGAGGAGCTACTGTCACGCCGCGAGTCGATGCGGATCGGTTCGGCCGCCGACCGCGACGCCGACAAGATCAAGATCCAGATCGTCGACCCGCCGCAGGTGCCGCAGAACCCGGTGGCGCCGAAACGCGCGCTGCTGATTACCGGCGTGCTGTTGGCCGCCCTCGGCACCGGCTTCGGCCTGGCGCTGTTGCTGGCCCAGTTCGACCAGTCCTTCCACACTCTGGACGAATTGCGCGACCTGGGCTTGCCGGTCGCCGGGAGTATTTCGCTGATCGAAGTCACGTCGCGGATTCGCAGGATGGCCTCGGCGATCGGGTTCAGCTCCGCCCTGGCGTTGTTGTGTGCGGTCTATGCCGGGCTTATCCTGCGCCTGCTGCGCAGTTCGGGGCATGCCTGACATGGCGCTGGAACCGGGACATCTGGTGGAACGAGTGGCCGAGCGCCTGCGCGGTGTCGGTGGCTTGACGGCGCCGCGACCGGCCGAGCGACGCCCCGAGGAAATGGCGCCGACCGAGGAGCGGCTGGCCAAGGATCGGGCGGCCGACGCCAGGCCGGCGGCGGCGGAAGACGCAGCGCCGGCAGCAGCAGGGCCGTCCGCCGCGGTGGCCGACACCATGCTCGCCCGCGTGCTGGCCGATGCGCCGGCCGGCCTCACGCGTGCCGCAACCGGACTGGCGCAGCCGCGCCTGACCGAAGCGCTGGCGCCGTTGCCGCCGCTCGAGCTGGAGGCGCTGGAGCGGGCCGGGCTGGTGGTGGGGCGCAAGCTGCGCACCCGCATCTCGGAAGAATTCCGCGTCACCGTCGGCACCGTCATGCGCTCGCTCAAGACCAGCTACGCGCCGGGCCGCGGCGCCGGCAACCTGTTGATGGTCACCAGTTCGCGGCCGGGCGAGGGCAAGAGCTTCACCGCCCTGAACCTGTCCGGCAGCATCGCCCAGCACACCCAGCGCGAGGTGCTGCTGGTCGATATGGACGCCAAGCAGCATTCGCTCTCCGATCAGTTGGGATTGGGTGACCGGCCAGGGTTGATCGACCTGGCCGCCGATGCGGCGATGCGGATCGAGGATACCGTGCTGCGCACCGCCATACCGAATCTGTCGTTCATGCCGGTCGGCAGGCGCCGTGGCGAGGGCAGTGACGTCGGCGAAGGCACGGTTGCCCGGCCGATGACGTCGCTGATCGAGCGCATGGGGCGGCGCTTCCCCAATCATCTGGTGATCCTGGACGCGCCCCCCTGTCTGTCAACCAGCGATCCCAGCACCATCGCGCCGTTCGTCGGTCAGATCGTGCTGGTCATCGAGGCGGAAAAGACGCAAAAGTCCGAAGTGATGGCGTCGCTGGATCTGATCAAGGCTTGCCAGACGGTGAGCTTGATGCTGAACAAGATCCGTGTGACGACGAGCTATACCTTCGGAGCCTATCATTATTTCGGCACATATTCCTGACCGTCGGGCTGTGCGTTCCCGCCACTGGCGGGTGGCGCTGCTGGCGTGTGGCGCGATGTCGCTCGCCTCGGCGCTGCCGCGTGCGGCCCGGGCCCAGGCGCTGCTGCCGGCAACCGGGGCCGATGTGCGGCTGGGCGATCTGCGCCAGCAATATGAGCGCGCCTTTCAGTCGGAGCCGCCGGCCAGCACGCCCGGATGGAGCTTCACCCCGGCGCTCGATGTGCTGCTCGGCTGGACCGACGCCATTCAGGGCACCACCACCGGGCGCACCCGGTCGGACTTCTACACCATCATCTCGCCCAGCCTCGCGATCCAGGGGCAGAGCCAGCGCGTTACCGCCAGCGTGTTCATTGCGCCGCAACTCAAACGCTACCTGGCAACCCGGTCACAAGATTCCACCGGCCTCAATTTCAACGGCCAGAGCCATGTCACGCTGGTGCCGGAGATGCTGTTCGTCGATCTCCGCGGCGCCAGCTTCATGCAGTCGCAGACCGGCGGCTACGGGCCGGCCGGAACGGTCAATCTTGGCCGGCAAGGCGAGGTGCAGTCGACCAATTTCTCCATCTCTCCCTATCTGCAGCACCGCTTCGGCGGCTACGGCATGGGCGAGATCGGCTATATGCTGGGCTATAACAGCATTACCGGCGCCAATCGTCGGTTGACGTCGCCGTTCCAGCCGCCGGTCACCAATCAGAACACCATCACCCGCGGCTGGCATGTGAGTTTTGCCAGCGGCGAGAATCTTGGCCGATTCAATCTCGCCGCACAGGTGCTGCACAACGAGAGCACCGGGACCGGGTCGCTCAACGGCGCCCACCGGAACACCGAGTCGGTGACACTCGGCTATGCTGTCACCCGCACCATCCAGGTGAACGGCACCATCGGCCACGAGGACCTGCAATATATCGGCGCCACGCCGTTCCGGTTTAACGGACTGACCTGGAATGTCGGCCTGAAGCTGCAGCCCAATCCGGACAGTTCGATCAGCATCGGCTATGGGTCGCACGACGGCCGGAATTCGGCGGCGCTGGACGCCAGTTACGCGCCGACGGCCCGCATCCGGATCTCAGCGAAATATTCCGAGGGCATCACCACCGGCCAGGAAGAACTGGCCCAGGCGCTGGCGGGCTCGGATGTCAACGGTTTCGGCCAGTCGATCGACCACCAGACCGGCATTCCGCTCAGCGTCGGCAACAATTTCCTTGGTTCGCAGACGGCGCCGGCGCGGGTGAAGCGGTTTTCCGCGGTAATCACGCTGCTGCGTGACCGCGATGTCTACTCGCTGAACCTGCTGCACAGCGACACCCAGTATGTGGCGGCCGTTTCCGGCCCGGCGGTGGGCAGCGCCATTTCCAGCACCGCGAGTTCGGTCGGCCTCGCGTGGCAGCACAGCTTTTCCGAGGCATTCAACGGCAACGTCTATGCCCAATACGGCACCCGCGAGAGTGGCGCCCCGACCCGGGTCACACAGCAGACGGTCTCCGCCAGCCTTGGCCTCAGCTACGCGTTCAGTCAGACACTGTCGGGGCGCGCGCAATACAGCTATAGTGGTACTATAGGGGGCGGCAATGCGCTGGTTCCCTCCTATCAGCAGAATCTGATCACGGTCGGCCTGCACAAGTCGTTCTGAGCAGGGCATGTACGAAAAATTCTACAACTTCACCGGCATGCCCTTCCAACTTACGCCGGATAGCCGGTTCTTCTATGGCAGCAAGGGTCACACACGGGCGATCTCGCATCTCATCTACGGCCTGTCGCAGGGCGAAGGCTTCGTGATCGTCACCGGCGAGGTCGGCGCCGGCAAGACCACGCTGGTCGAGCGGCTCTGGTCGGAACTCGACCGCGACACCTATACGCTGGCGCGGATCAACACCACGCAGGTCTCCGGCGACGACCTGTTCCGCCTCACCATGAGCGCGTTCGGCATCGATACCGTGGATGCCGACCGGGCGACCCTGCTGCGGGCGTTCAGCGATTTGCTGGCCGAGCATCGGGCCAGTAACCGGCATTGCCTGCTGGTGGTCGACGAGGCGCAGAACCTGCCGCTGGCGGCGCTGGAAGAGTTGCGGATGCTCTCCAACCTCACCGAGGACGGCCGCGCCTCGCTGCAAACCATCCTGCTGGGCCAGCCGCAGTTCCGCCGCAAGCTGGCGAGCCCCGACCTCGACCAGTTGCGCCAGCGGGTGCTCGCCTCGTACCATCTCGGGCCGCTCGATGCCGACGAGACGCGCGCCTATATCGAGCACCGGTTGACCGCCGTCGGCTGGCATGGCAACCCGACGCTGACCGGCGCCGCGTTCGCCGCGGTGTTCCGCCACACCGGCGGCATTCCGCGCCGCATCAACCGGC
>DATJEA010000352.1:0-5849 GCA_035497095.1 Acetobacteraceae bacterium
ATGATGTTGTCGGCTTTGGCGATGACGTGGTTGTTGGTGACGATCACGCCGGACGGGTCGATGATGAAACCGGAGCCGGCGCCGCTGACCTGCTCGCGCTGCACGCCGAAGCGCTCGCGGAAGCGCCGCCGCAGTTCCGGCGGCAGCCCGGCGAACGGGTCGACGGTGCCGGCGGTCTCGGTCACCGCGATATTGACCACGCTCGGCATCACCCGCTTGACCAGCGGCGCGAAGCTGTCCGGGCCGCTGCGCGCCGCGGCCGGGTCGGCGCCGGCCAGCAGCAGCGGTCCCGCCAGCAATACCGGCAGGCTCCCGAGGGCGAGTGCGCCCAATGTGCGGCGCGACAGGCGGCGTTCAAGGCTGGGCATCGGCACGACTCCGGCGGGCAGCGTTACAAAGTTAATGCGTTGCAGGTGGCGATCCATTAACGGCTGAACAAGGTTGCCGGGGCCCCGGCAGCGGATGACAAATACGACAGGCGACGGGCCACGGCATCGCGCTATGCCGGGCGCTCCGGCCAGTCGTGCCGGGGGTAGCGGCCGCGCATATCCTTGCGCACGTCGGCCCAGGCGCCGCGCCAGAAGCCGGCGAGGTCGGCGGTGATGGCGATCGGGCGGCGCGCCGGAGACAGCAGCGCGAGCCGCAGCTCCACCCGGCCGCCGGCCAGCAGCGGCGTCTCGGCGAGGCCATAGAACGCCTGCGCGCGGGCCTCGGCCAGCGGCACCGGCTGGGTGTAGTCCACCGCCGCCCGGCCGCCGGGCAGTGCCAGATGGCTCGGCAACTCACGGTCGAGCCGCGCCGCCAGCGCCCAATCGAGCCGGCCACGCAGGATCGCGTGCAGGTCAAGCTTGTCTACCGCGGCGAGGCGGCTCTGGCCGTGCAGCTGCGGCGCCAGCCACTCGGCGCGGCTGGCGGCCAGCGCCTCGTCCGACAGGTCGGGCCAGCCGGCCTCCGGTTCCAGGCCGCGCAGCAGCGCCACGCGGGCGCGCAACTGGTGGGCGGCGTCGGTCCACGGCAAGGCGGCGATGGTGACCGCTGCGGCCAGCGCGGCGGCGGTCTCGGCCGGGTCGGCGGCCTCGGTGCGATCCTCCAGCACCAGCGCGCCGAGCCGGCGGCGGCGGCGGGCTAGCACCGAGCCGGTGGCCGGGTCCAGCCCGGTTTCCACCTGCTCGGTCACCCGTTCGGCCAGCACGGCCGGCAGGTCGCTGCCGTCCAGCACGGCGGCGAGCCGGATGCGCGCAGAGCCCTTCATCTCCAGGCTGGCGACCGCCAACAGCTTGGCCTTGGACAGCTTGTCGGCCAGCGGCAATTTGGCGCCGCCGCCGCCGGACAGCCGGAAGCTGCCCGGCTCGCCGCGGCGCTGGGCGATGCGGTCGGGGAAGCCGGCGGCCAGCAGCCGGGCCGGGTCGCCGTCGGCGCGCAATTCGGGCAGGCGCAGGCGGCGGCGATATTGCGCGCTGGCGCGGCGGATGCGCGAGACCGCACCGCGATCGGCGTCCAGCCCGCCTTCCAGGGCCGCTAGGCGCAGGCCGATATCGGCGGACGCATCGCGGGCGCGCAGCGGGTCGCGCTCCTCCAGCAGGGCGGCGAGGTCGCAGGCCAGCGCCGCCTCGGCCGGCGTTTCGGCCGCCAGCATCATCACCGAGAGCCTGGGATGGGCGCCGAGCCGGGCCATGCGGCGGCCACGCTCGGTGATGCGGCCGGCGGCATCGAGCGCGCCGAGTTCGGCCAGCAGCGCCTCACCGGCGGCGAGCGGCCCGGCCGGTGGCGGGTCGGGGAATGGCAGGTCGGCCGGAGCGGTGCCCCAACTGGCGCAGTCCAGAGCCAGGCCGGAGAGTTCGGCTTCGAGGATTTCCGGCCGGTCGAATTGCGGCAGGCCGCGATGCAGCGCCGTGCTCCACAGCCGGATCGCCACACCCGGCGCCTCCCGTCCGGCGCGGCCGGCGCGCTGGTCGGCGGCGGCGCGGCTGATCCGCAGTGTGGCGAGCCGGGTGAGGCCGGTGGCCTGGTCCATGCGGGGCGCGCGCCGCCAGCCGCCATCGACGACGATGCGCACGCCGGGGACGGTCAGCGAGGTTTCGGCGATCGAGGTGGCCAGCACCACGCGACGCCCCTCGGCCGGGCGCAGCGCGCGGTCCTGCTCGGCCGGCGGCAGGTCGCCATGCAGCGGCAAAACCAGCGCACCACAGCCCTGCAAAGCTGCCTCAGCGCGGCGAATTTCGCCCATTCCGGGCAAAAAAGCGAGAATATCGCCGCAAAACTCGGCCAACGCGGCGCGCACCGCGCGGGCCAGCGCCAGCGGCAGGTCGCGCGGGTCGGCGATGTCGCGGGCGGCGTGGCTGATCTGTACCGGGTGCTGCCGGCCGGCGCTCTCGATCACTTCGGCGTGCAGCAGCGGCGCCAGACGGGTGGCATCGGCGGTGGCGGACATCGCCAGCAGGCGCAGTTCCGGGCGCAGTTGAAGTTGCAGGTCGCGGCACAGCGCCAGCGCCAGGTCGGCTTCGAGCGCCCGCTCATGCACCTCGTCCAGGATCACGATGGCGGTGCCGTCCAGGCCGGGGTCGGTTTGCAGCCGGCGGACCAGCAGGCCCTCGGTCACCACCTCGATGCGGGTGGCGGCCGAAACCGCGCTGTCCAGCCGGGTTCGGTAGCCGACGGTCTGGCCAACCGGCTCGCCGAGCAGTGCCGCCATGCGGGTGGCGGCAGCCCGGGCGGCCAATCGGCGTGGTTCCAGCATGACAATGCGTCCATCCGCGCGCCACGGGGCGGCCAGCAGCGCCAACGGCACCAGTGTGGTCTTGCCAGCGCCGGGCGGTGCCACCAAAACAGCGTTGCCGCGTTGCAGCGCCGCTTTCAGGGCGGGCAGGGCGTCGGCGACGGGCAGGTCGGTCGGCAGGTCATGCGGCACGACCGCGACGTATCACCGTTCGGCGGGGCAGGCGACTGCATGGTGCCAGCTCGCGCCAGAAAGGCACGATTTGCGATGAGGCGATGCGGGATGCGACTCTGGCTGGCGGCGCTCGGCCTGTGCGTGCTGGCGGCGATGCCGGCGCGGGCGTTGGAAACTGCGCCGGCGAAGACCGCGCATACCGAGGTGACGCTGGTCTCCGACCGTGATGCGGTGGCGCCGGGTGCGCCGCTGCACCTCGGCCTGCGGTTCCGCATGGCGCCGGGCTGGCACATCTACTGGAAGAATCCGGGCGATGCCGGGATACCACCGCAACTGGACTGGACGCTGCCGCCGGGCGTCGCCGCCGGCCCGATCACCTGGCCGACGCCGTCGCGCAATGCCGAGCCGCCGCTGATGACCTACGGCTATTCCGGCGAGGTGGTGCTGCCGGTGGCGGTGACCGGCGCCGGGGCGGGCCCGCTGGACGTGAAGCTGCATGCCAGTTGGCTGGTCTGCGAGAAGCTCTGCGTGCCGGAGGAAGGCGAGTTCCAGCTGCATCTGCCGGCAGGCAGCGCCACGCCGTCGCCGCAGGCGCCGCTGTTCGCCGCCGCCGCCGAGGCCACGCCGCGCCCGGCGCCGTGGCCGACCACCATCACGCCGGATGGCACGCTGCATGTCGCCGCGCCGGACGCCGCATCGGCGGTGCGCGAGGCCTGGTTCATCCCCGACAGCTTCGGCACCGTGCAGGCCGCCGCACCGCAGACGCTGGCGCGAAGCCGGGATGGCTTCACCCTGGCGATGCGCACCGGCAGCGAGTTCAAGCCGACCGCAACGCTGACCGGCGTGCTGGTGACGCGCGATCGGCAGGGCCAGCAGACCGCGCTGGAGATCCGTGCGACGCCGGCGCCGCTGGCCGCCACCGCCGCGGCGATGCCGCTGTGGCAGATACTGGGCTTCGCGGTGCTGGGCGGGCTGATCCTGAACCTGATGCCCTGCGTGTTCCCGGTGCTGGCGATGAAGGCGGCCGGGCTGGCGCGGCTCTCGGGAGCCGAGCGCGGCCATGCCCGGATGCATGCGCTGAGCTATACCGCCGGGGTCATTCTGACCTTCACCGCCGTGGGGCTGGCGCTGCTGCTGGCCCGCGAGGCGGGGGCCGCGGCCGGCTGGGGCTTCCAGTTCCAGTCGCCGGTGTTCGTCGCCGGCATGGCCTGGCTGCTGTTCGCGGTCGGGCTGAACCTGTCCGGGGTGTTCGAGGTCGGGGCCGGGCTGGCCGGTGCCGGCGGCGCGCTGGCCGGGCGCGGCGGCCATGCCGGCAGTTTTTTCACCGGCATGTTGGCGGTGCTGGTGGCAACCCCGTGCACCGCGCCGTTCATGGGGGTGGCGATCGCCACCGCGCTGGCCGCCACGCCGGTGGTGACACTGGCGGTATTCGTCGCGATGGGGCTGGGGCTGGCGGCGCCGTTCCTGCTGCTGGCCGGCGTGCCGGCGCTGGCGCAAATGCTGCCCCGGCCGGGCGCCTGGATGGATGTGCTGAAGCAACTGCTGGCGTTTCCGATGTATGGCGCCTGCGTCTGGCTCATCTGGGTGCTGAGCCAGCAATCCGGGCCGGCCGGGGTGCTGGCGGCCGCCAGCGGATTGCTGCTGATCGGCTTTGCCGCCTGGGCGTTCGGCCTGTCGCAGCGCGGCAGCGGCAACCGCATCGCCAGGGCAGGCGCGTTGGCCTCGGTGCTGCTGGCGCTGGCGATCCTGCCCGGCATCCAGACCGTCAACCCGGCAACGCCGCCGGTGGCCGAGGCCGGGGTGGAGCCGTTCTCGGCGGCGCGGCTGGCGACGCTGCGCGAGCAGGGGCGGCCGGTGTTCGTCAATATGACGGCGGCGTGGTGCGTCTCCTGCCTGGTGAACGAGCGGGTGGCGCTGTCGACGCAGGCGGTGCGGCAGGCGTTCTCGGCGCACCGGGTGGTGTATCTGCGCGGCGACTGGACCCGGCAGGACCCGGCAATCACCGCGTTTCTGCGCGCCCATGGCCGCGACGGGGTGCCGCTCTACGTGCTGTATCCGCCGGGTGGCGGCGGCGGCGAGGTGCTGCCGCAGATCTTGACCCAGGGCGGGGTGCTGGCGGCGCTGGACCGGCTGGGCGGCTGAAAATCACGCCGGATCGGGCGAATTCGAACGGTTGGTTAACCATTCCGGTCCCACTTTGTGCCGGCAATCGCCACAGGGTGCAAAAAATGCAATCCCATCGCGCGCCCTCCGCGCGGCTTCATGGCCACCCCGCCGCCATCGGCAGGGCTGCCCGGCAACGGATGGCGCCGGTGGAAGCGGTCGGCCGGGTGCTGGCATTCATCGACCCGCGCGCGGCCGCGTTCGCCCATCTGGCGGCCGAGATCACCCGCCATCCGGGCCTGGTGACGCTGGACCCAAGGCGCGACGGACTGCGCCAGATTGCCGATCGGGTGCGGCTGACGCCCGGCGTGCGGGCGGTGGTGCTGATCACCGGAATGCCGTTGGAGTGCACAGCATGGCCCGACCAGGCCGCCGCATTGCGCGAGATCGGCCGGGCGTTGGGGCCGCACGGGGTGCTGCTGCTGCATGGCTGCATGGCGGCCGACACGATCGCGGAGATGGAGCGGTTGACCCGCATCAGGGTGGTTGGATTGGCCGATCTGGTGCGGGCCGGTGCATCTGTCGCGGGGACCGGCGACGCGGCTGATTCCCGGATAGTTGCCTGACGGCGGCTGGAGCGGGTGAAGGGAATCGAACCCTCGTATGCAGCTTGGGAAGCTGCCGTTCTACCATTGAACTACACCCGCATAGCCGAGACCCCGCATAGCCTGGGCCGGCGCAGTTATAGGTAACCCTACGGCGGCACGCAACGCGCGACGAAGCGGTGGATTGACGCACAATCCCGCGAGTCCTAGCTTTTTGTGGTCGGCACGCGGCTGACCCTCGTGATTTGACC
>DATJEA010000353.1:0-2592 GCA_035497095.1 Acetobacteraceae bacterium
GCCTGGTCAACAACGCCGGCGGCGTTGCCGGGCAGGTGCCGCAGCCGCTGGAAGAGGTGTCCGACGCGGCATGGGACCGGATTTTCGCGGTCAACGTGAACGCCGCGATGGCGCTCTGCCGCGCCGCCGCGCCGGGCATGAAACGGGCGCGCGAGGGGCGGATCGTCAATATCAGCTCCGGCGCCGGGTTGCAGGCGTCGCTGACCGGCATCCAGGCCTATTGCAGCGCCAAGCACGCCGTGGTCGGGCTGACCCGGCAACTGGCGCATGAACTGGGGCCGTTCAACATCACGGTCAATTCGGTGGCGCCGGGCTTCATCCGCTCCAACCCCTCCACCGAGTTGCAGTGGGAAAGTTATGGCGCGGAGGGGCAGAAGGCGCTGGTTGAGCGGATCGCCATGCAGCGGCTGGGCAGCGCGCAAGATATCGCCAATGCGGTGATCTTCTTCGCCTCCGACCTGGCCGGCTTCGTCAACGGGCAGATCATCGCGGTGGATGGCGGCAAATGAGCGTGCAGGCGGTTGAGGCATGGCTGGCGGAGCACCGGCAACGGCTGCTGGACGAGCTGTTCGTGCTGCTGCGGGTGCCGAGCGTGTCCACCGACCCGGCCTATCTGGCCGGCATGGGCGAGGCGGCGGAAATCCTGCGCGCCCGCTTGCAGCGCATCGGCCTGGAGGATGTGCAGTTGCTGGATGGCGGCGGCAATCCGGCGGTGTTCGGCCAGTGGTGCCATGCCGAGGGTGCGCCGACCATCCTGGTCTATGGCCATTACGACGTGCAGCCGCCCGACCCGCTGGAACTGTGGACCACGCCGCCGTTCGAGCCGACCTTCGGCGCCGATGGCAGCACCTACAGCGCGCGCGGCGCGTCGGACGATAAATCGCCGCTGTGGATCGCGGTGTCGGCCATCGAGGGCTGGCTGGCGGTGACCGGCGGGCTGCCGGTGAACGTCAAGCTGCTGCTGGAAGGCGAGGAGGAGAGCGGCAGCCGCACCATCCCGGCAATCCTGGAAAAATACCGCGATTTGTTGGCCGCTGACGTGCTGGTGAGTGCGGATGGCGGCCGCTGGCGCCCCGGCCTGCCGACGGTGAACACCAATAGCCGCGGCAATGTCGGCATGGAGATCACCGTGCGCACCGCCGGGCACGACCTGCATTCCGGCCGGTTCGGCGGCCCGGTGGGCAACGCTATCGCGGTGCTGAGCAAGTTGCTGGCCAGCCTGCACGACGAGGCGAACCGCATCGCGGTGCCTGGTTTCTTCGACGGGCTGCGCCGGCCGGGCAATGCCGATTATGCCAGTATGCAGGCGCTCGGCTTCGACGAGGCCAAATTCTTCGCCGAGATCGGCGCGCGGCCGGGGGCGATCGAATCCGGCCTCGCCGAGGGCAGCGTCGGGCTGCTGGAATCGCTGTGGTTCCGCCCGACGGTGGAGATCAACGGCATCACCGGCGGCTACCAGGGCGCTGGCGGCAAGACGGTGATCCCGGCCACCGCCAGCGCCAAGCTCACCTGCCGGCTCGGCCCCGGCCAGGTGCCGGCCAAGGTGGCGGCGGCGGTGGAGGCGCATCTGCGCGCGCAACTGCCGGCCTGGGCCGATCTTGCCGTCGCGCATGGCCGTGGCGGCAGCGCCGCCTATGCGGTGCCGGAGGATGACCGGTTTCTGGCGGCGATCGAGCGGGTGACCGAGCAGGTGCATGGAAGGCGCCCGCTGCGGGTGGGGATCGGCGGCACGCTGCCGATTTCCTCGATGGTGAAGGCGGCGCTGGGCCTGGAGACGGTCACGCTGTCCTATGCCATCGCCGACGAGAACATCCACGCGCCGAACGAATTCTTCCGCATGTCGTCGTTCGATGACGGGCTGCGGGCCTGGGCGCGGGCGTTGCCGGAACTGGGCGGGGTGCGCTGAACTCCGCGCATCCGGCGGCGGTGTGATGTGCAAATATTTGCAACATTGTCATCGACGATGAATTACAATTTGTCAAAACATCGCGGCGAATTGTCGTGTTGTCGCCACCACTGCGCCATTTTGGGCTGTCAAACTCCAACTTAAGGTTGATATCACGTAGCGGATCACTTCGACATCTTCGTACGGAACCGCAGAAATTTTCCAATCGATGTCGCGAATTTAAAAGCGACGGAGAATAGAACAGGAGGGTTGCCGATGAACGATCACGCCACAGCGATCTGGCGAAAGCGGCTTCGCCAAGCGGCATTGCTGGCCGGCCTGGGCATCGCGGCGCTCGGCTCGAACGCTGGCGCGGCGGAGGCTGCGGTGATGTTGCCCGCACCGCTGGTGGCCCCGGCCGCATCGGCGGCGATCCAGCCGATCTACTGGGCCCGCGATCGCTTTGGCCGCCAGATCTGGGTGGAACCACGTCGCTACCGTCCACCGCCGCGGCACCATTACTATCGGCCGCCGCACCATCAGCGGCGAGGCTGGGTGGATCGCTACGGCCGCTGGCACCCGAATCGCTACTGACGGTATGAAACCCTCGTCCACTGGAGTCCGGAACTCCAGTGGATGATGTTTTTTTGCTTCTGTGTGTTCACAAAAAGCAGACTGTCTTACTTCACCGGCGCCGCCTCCACCGC
>DATJEA010000354.1:0-3599 GCA_035497095.1 Acetobacteraceae bacterium
GCTGGCCATGCCGGTGCTGCACATGCTGGGCGGTTATGTCGGCATCGTCTGCGGCCTGCTGGCCATGTATGGCAGCTTCGCCATCACCACCAACACCACCTTCGGCCGCACCGTGATCCCGGTCGGCGACCGTTCCTGAGAGGACATTTCATGCGCATTCTCAAGCACGCAGTTGCCGCCGGCCTGTTGCTGGCCGGCGTTTCCGCGGCTTCGGCCGCCGACAACTGGGTCGGTGCCTGGGGCTTCGTGCCATTGCCGCTGCCGGCCGGACAGGCGCCGGTGCCGGTCAATCCCGCCGCGGCGCGGCTGGCCGCATTGCCGCCGCTGACCGAGCCGCCGGCGCCCGCACCGGCCCGGGCGGCGGCGCCGACAGCGCCGCTGCTGGAGAACCCCGGCAATATCGCGATGCTGCCGGGCAATGCCGAACTCACCAACGTCACGGTGCGCCAGTTGGTGCGGGTGTCGGCGAGCGGCAGCCGCATCCGCCTGCGCTTCACCAACGAGGCCAATCCCGACGTGCTGCCGCTGGGTGCGGTGCATGTCGCGCTGGCCGGTCCCGATGGCAGCATCGTGCCGGGCAGCGATCATGCCGTCACCTTTGACGGCATGGTTGGCGTCACCATTCCCGCCTCCTCGCCGCTGCTTTCCGATCCCGTCGCCATGCCGGTGAAGGCGCTCGACCGATTGCTGATCTCGATACATCTGCCGGGCGCGGCGCCGCGCACCGGCCACAGCCTGTTCACCTATGTCACCCAGACGCCGGGCGACAACACCGCGGCGGTTTCGCTGCCCGATGTGCGGCTGGCCCGGGTCACCGCCCTGGTCAGCGAGGTCGATGTCGATGCGTCCACGGGCACCGGGGTGATCGCCACTCTGGGCGATTCCATCACCGAGGGCGTGGCCTCCACCGCCAATGCCTTCCATGGCTGGCCCGACCGCCTGGCCGAGCGGCTGACGGCGGCGCACAAGAACTGGAGCGTGGTCAATACCGGCATCAGCGGCAACCGCCTGCTGCGCTATGGCGCCGGGCCCAGCGCCTTGTCGCGGCTGGACCGCGACGTGCTGGCCATTCCGGGGCTGAAAGCCATCATCCTGCTGGAAGGCATCAACGATATCGGCAACAGCTTTTCGCCCGTCAATCCGCACGACCCGGTGGCCGCCGAAGCGCTGATCGCGGCCGACCGGCAGATCATCGAGCGCGCCCATGCCAAGGGCGTGAAGGTTTATGGCGCGCTGCTGACGCCCTATCAGGGGGCGGGCTATGCCTCGCCGGCCGGCGAACAGGTGCGCGAGGCGCTGAACGCCTGGATCCGCACCGGCGGGGCTTTCGACGGGGTGATCGACTTCGCCACGCCGGTGGCCGACCCCGCCAACCCGCTGACCTTCGCGGCCCAGTACAATCTGCGCGACAAGCTGCACCCCAACGATGCCGGCTATCAGGCCATGGCCAATGCCATCGATCTGGATATGATTACGAAGTAATTCAGAGGCAGCAGGCATTGGCGAGGAAAGCGGGCCGCAAGGGCGGCAAGGCCGTGACCATTCACGATGTGGCGCGCCATGCCGGCGTTTCCACCATGACGGTGTCGCGGGTCATCAATGCCCGCGACAATGTGCTGGAGGAGACCCGCGCCAAGGTCGCCGCCTCGATCAAGGCGCTGCATTTCTCGCCCAACCAGGCGGCCCGCTGCCTGGCCGGCGCCGAGACGATGCAGCTGGGGATTCTCTATTCCAATCCCAGCGCCGCCTATCTCAGCGAATTCCTGCTCGGGAGCCTGGACCAGGCGCGTCTGTCCGGCGTGCAATTGGTGCTGGAGCAGTGCAAGGGCGTGGGCAGCGAGCGCGAGGCGGTGCAGCGCCTGGGCAAGGCCGGCATCCATGGCGTCATCCTGCCGGCACCGCATTGCGATTCCGAAACGGCGTTGAAAGCGGCGGAAGAGGCGCGGCTGGCGGTGGTGCTGGTGGCGTCGGGGCGGCCGTCGCCCGCCCATTGCGCCGTCTCGATCAACGATTTCGAGGCGGCGCGCGTCATGACCCTGCACCTGGCGGGGCTGGGCCACAAGCGCATCGGCTTCATCAACGGCCATCCCAACCAGACCGCCAGCGGCCAGCGCTTTCGCGGCTTCATCGAAGGCATGACCGAGGCGGGGCTGTCGGTGGGCAGCGAGCAGGTGGCGCAGGGCTTCTTCTCCTACCGCTCCGGCCTGGCGGCGGCGGATCGGCTGCTGGAAGGCTATACTCCCACCGCCATCTTCGCCTCCAATGACGACATGGCCGCCGCCACCATGGCCGTGGCGCACCGCCGCGGCATGGAAGTGCCGCGCGACCTGGCGGTGGCGGGGTTCGACGATACCCCGGTGGCAACGACAGTGTGGCCGGAGCTGACCACTGTGCGCCAGCCCATCGCCGAGATGGCGCGCGAGGCGGTGCGCCTGCTGATCGAGCAGGTGCGTGGCCGCCGCGCCGGCAAGCCGCCCAAGGTGCAGCACAAGCTGCTGAAATTCTCGCTGGTGAAGCGCGAATCCTCCGGCACGGCCATCGCCAAGCCGGCGCGGCGCAAGGGCGGGCGGGCGTGATCTTCTCCGTGCCCGCAATGCGTGCGAATTGAAGCAAGCTTGTCATGGCCCGCGAATGCGGACCACCCAGGTGACACAGGTCATTCTGCGGAAGTTGTGCGCGCGTCATCTGGATGGCCCATACTCGGTGGGCCATGACATTATGGGCTTAGACTCCAAATCCTAATGCCCGTCAGGATCGACGGTGTTGGGCTTGGGGCGCGGCCAGCTCGTCCAGCGCCGGTCGTTCGACACATCGCCCTGCGGCGCATCCCAGGCCAGCGCCTCCAGCCCGTTCAGGTCATAGACGATCTTGCCGCCCTTGATGGTGAGCTCGGCCACCAGCTTTCTCGTGCCATTGACGCGGGTGTTGTTCATGTCGGTGAAGCCGAACCTGCCGCTTGCCACGCTCAGCACCGCCACATCCGCCACCGCACCGGGCGAGAGATTGCCCAACTCGTCATGCCGGATTTCATGCGCGGGATGCGACGTCATCTCGGTCACCACCTCCTTCAGCGGCAGGCCGATCGCCATCATCTTGCTGGCGACGTTGAGCAGATCCTTGGTCGAACTGTTCATGCTGTCGACATGCAGGTCGGTGGAAAGCGAATCCGGCTTGAAGCCCCGTTTGACGAAGGGAATGGCGAGCGACCATTTGAAGCTGCCGCCGCCGGTGCCGGCGTCGAAATAAACCCCGCGCGCCCGGCCCTCGATCATGCCGCGTTGCGGCCCCATGGTCTTCATGTCCTGCTCCTGGCGCAGGCCGGAATACATGTGGGTGTAGATGTCGCCGGGCCGCAGTTTCTTCGTCAGCAGGTCATAGAGCGGTCGGGCGGGGCGGTCGCCGCCGAAGTCCACCATGACCGGGATATTGGCGCGCGTACCGGCAATCACAGCCTGATCCACTGCGATCCAGTCATTGCCGTTGTAATGGGCGGTCTTGATCCCCACGACAATGTCGGGATGCTTGGCCGCCATGGCGGCGGTGGCCACGCCGTCCATGTCGGCGATGTTCTGCTCATAGCGGCCGCCGCGCATGCCATT
>DATJEA010000355.1:0-3685 GCA_035497095.1 Acetobacteraceae bacterium
AGCGAGCGGCATCCCGCGCCTGCGGAGTTCCGGCCAGCTCGGGACGGTAACCGTCGATCACGGCGAGGACCTCGGCCTCGGTCCGGGGCGGGTCTGGCACGCCCAGCTCGGCGGCGATCAGGGCCATGTCCGCCACGTAGCCGTCACGGGCCGCCGGGCCGAGGGGACGCTCGCCGTACGCCGCGTAAGCGTGCAGGAAGGCGTAGACCTCCGCGACGTGCACCCAGGTCAGCAGGCGCGGATCGGACGCCGCATACGGTCGGCCGTCTGGCGCGGTTCCTATGACGTGGGAATGGATGGCACAGCCGCTTGCACATCCCCCCCTGCCACAGCGCCAGCAGATCGGCCGCCGCCTCCCGCGGATCGTCCAGCTGGATTTCGCCGCGCGCCGCCGCCTCCCGCAGCACCGCGGCCACCGAGCCCTCGGTGCGCTCCGGCCCGGCGGCGTAGAATCGCTCGGCCAGCGCCGGGTTATCGTGCAGCGCCATCATCAGACCACGTTCCGCCCCGATCATGTCCGGCGAGCAGGTGAGCGCGAGGAACGCCCGCCCGAGTGCCGCCAGGCTCTCGGCCAGCGTGCCGCCCTCGGCCTGGGTGCGCGACATCTCGGCGATCATCGCCTCGCTGGTATGCACCACCACCGCCTCGAACAGCGACTCTTTGTCGCGAAACCGGTTGTACAGCGTCATCTTGGAGACCCCCGCCGCCGCCGCCACCGCCTCCATCGTCACCGCCGCCATGCCCTGCTGGATGAACAGCTTGCGCGCGGCCAGCAGGATCGCGCACCGCTTGGCCGTATCGCGCGGCCGGCCCGGCCCCCGGCTATGTGCAACCTCCTTGGCAGCAGCAGACATCCCAGCCTCCCAAAAAATTACTGGACGACAGCGTCCAGTATCACTTAATGGACGACATCGTATAGTAAAGAGCGATTGCCGCCGATGTCCATCATCAACCGCCCGCGCCCCCGCGCCCTGATGCTGCTGGCCCTCGGCAGCCAACTGGCCGGCTGCGCCGTCGGCCCCGATTTCCACAGCCCAGCCGCTCCCGCCGGCGCCACCTTCCCGGCCACGCCGGCCACCACGGTCAGCAGCCGCACCACCGCCGGCGCCGCGCAAACCCTGCTGCAAGGCCGCGACATCCCGGGGGACTGGTGGAAACTGTTCGGCTCGCCGGAGATCGAGGCGCTGGTCAGCCGCGCGCTCGCCGCCAACCCCGACCTCGCCGCCGCCCAGGCGACGCTGCGCCAGGCCCGCGAGAACACCCGCGCCGGCGAAGGCAGTTTCTTCCCCAGCGTCACCGCCAGCCTCTCCAGCTCCCGCCAGCGCCAGGCCATTCCCGGCGCCGGCACCCGGCTGTATTCGCTCACCACCGGCTCGCTCGACGTGTCCTACACGCTGGATGCGTTCGGGGGCATCAGCCGCGAGGTCGAGCAACTCGGCGCCCAGGCGCAATACCAGCGCTACCAGCTGGAAGCGGCCTATCTGTCGCTCAGCTCCAACCTGGTCGCCGCCCTGCTCACCGAGGCGGCGCTGAAGGCCCAGGTCGACACCACCGAGCAGCTCATCAAGCTCTACGCCGACGCGCTCGACATCACCCGCCGCCGCTTCGCCCTCGGCGGCGTCAGCCAGGCCGACGTGTTGCAGCAGCAGGCCAGCCTCGCCGCCGAGGTCGCCACCCTGCCCGGCCTGCAGAAGCAGTACGCCCAGCAGCGCAACCTGGTCGCCCGCTATCTCGGCGGCCTGCCCGGCGCCTACACCGCGCCGACGCTCGACCTCGCCAAACTCACCCTGCCGACCGAGCTGCCGGTCTCGCTGCCGTCGCAGATCGTCCGCCAGCGGCCCGACATCCTGGCCTACGAGGCGCTGCTGCACGCCGCCACCGCCAATCTCGGCATCGCCACCGCCAACCTCTACCCGCACTTCACCCTGTCGGCGAGCTACGGCCGCACCGGCACCGACTTGTCGAAGCTGTTCACCCCGGCCGGGCTGATCTGGAGCGTCGCCGGCGCCATCGCCCAGCCGATCTTCGAGGGCGGTACGCTGCGCGCCCGGCAACGTGCGGCCAAGGCGGCGATGCAGGCGGCCGCCGCGCAGTACAGCAGCACGCTCAACACCGCCTTCCAGAACGTCGCCGACGCGCTGGTCGCCATCGAGGCCGACGCCCGCACCTTGCGCGCCCAGGCCGCCGCCGAGCGCACCGCGGCCGCCAGCCTCGGCGTCGCCCGCTCGCAATTCGCCGCCGGTGCCGCCAGCACGCTGACCCTGTTGCAGGCGCAGCAGACCTACCAGACCGCGAAACTGCAGCTGGTCACCGCCCAGGCCGCCCGCTTCACCGACACCGTGGCGCTCTACCAGGCGCTCGGCGGCGGCTGGTGGAACCGCAAAGACGTCGCCGGAGCCCCGCAATGAACGACACCCAGGTCCCCGCCCAGCGCGATACCACCAGCAAAGACGCCACCACCCGACCGGCCCGCACCCGCAAGCCGCGCACCTGGCTGCGGCTGCTGGTGGTGCTGCTGGTGATCGGCCTGCTCGGCGGCGGACTGTTCGCCTTCCACCAGTTCAAATCCGGCATCATCAAACAGATCGTCGCCGGCATCGTCTCGCAGCGCCCCACCATCGCCACCGCCAAGGCCACCACCCAACCCTGGCAGAGCGAGATCACCGCCAGCGGCACCCTGGTCGCTTCGCAGGGCACCGACCTCGCCGCCGAGGTCGCCGGCATCGTCGACGAACTGCACATCGCCTCCGGCACCAACGTGCCCGCCGGCACCGTGCTGCTGCGCCTGCGCGACGCTGCCGATACCGCCAGGCTGGACCAGCTCAGGGCCGCCGCCGACCTCGCCGCCAGCACCTACGCCCGCGACCTCAAGCAGTTGAAGGCGCAGGCGGTCTCCCAGGCCACCGTCGATGCCGACGCCGCCAATCTGCGCGGCGCCCGCGCCCAGGTCGCCGCCCAGCAGGCGCTGATCGACCAGAAGACCGTCCGCGCCCCGTTCGCCGGCCGCCTCGGCATCCGCCAGGTCGATCTCGGCCAGTACCTCGCCGCCGGCACCGCCATCGTCACCCTGCAAGCGCTCGACCCGATCTATCTCGACGTCTACGTGCCGCAGCAGGCGGTCGCCCAGCTCAAGGTCGGCCAGCCGGTCGAAGTCCGCCCCACCGCCGGCGCCGCCCCGATCACAGGCGAAGTCACCGCGATCGACGCCCGCGCCGACCCCGCCAGCCGCATGACCCGCCTGCGCATCAGCCTGCCCAACCCGGACGACCGCCTGCTCCCCGGCATGTTCGCCACCGCCACCATCGGCATCGGCGCCCCGGTGCCGCACGTCACCGTCCCGGCCACGGCCCTCAGCGTCAACCCGTACGGCACCCTGGTCTACACCGTCCACCCGGACGGCACCGACCCCGACGGCAAGCCGAAACTCATGGTCCGCCAGCAATTCGTCACCACCGGCGACGCCCGCGGCGACCAGGTGGCGATCCTGAAGGGCCTTGCCGCCGGCGACACCGTGGTGATCGCCGGCCAGCTCAAGCTGCGCAACAACATCGCCGTGCTGGTCAACAACGCCATCCTGCCCGCCGACGACGCCAACCCCAAGCCACTCGACCAGTAGGCGCCCGCAGCATGTCCTTCACCGACATCTTCATCCGCCGCCCGGTGCTGGCCAGCGTGGTCAGCCTGA
>DATJEA010000356.1:0-4712 GCA_035497095.1 Acetobacteraceae bacterium
CCACGGCGACCAGGGTAATCAGCACGACAGCGGTCAACATGACCTTGTTTCCTTCCAGCGACAGCGGTTTGGGTGACGATAACAGCGGAAAAAAACCCGCTTTTCGCACCGCCAAACCGAGGTTTCTGTTCCTGGTTAATAATGTGTATCCGCGCTACCGGATGCGCAAGAGGCCGCCGCCGAACATCGCCGTAATCCCCCTTGTCGGCATCGCCTTATGGTCCGATCCTGACAACGATGTCAGACCCCGCCCCACCGGTGCCCGCTGCGGCTGTCCGGCCGGTGAATATCCGGCTGACGGCGCTGATCATCGCCAGCGCGCTGTTCATGGACGGCATCGACTCCACCGTGCTGGCGACCGCCCTGCCGACCATGGCGCAGAGCTTCGGGGTGGAGGCGCTGCAGATGAACGTGGCGCTGACCTCGTACCTGCTCAGTCTCGCGGTATTCCTGCCGGCCAGCGGCCGGGCGGCGGACCGGTTTGGCGCGCGCAACGTGTTCCGCGCCGCGATCGCCATTTTCACTGTGGGATCGATCCTGTGCGCGCAATCCGGCAGCCTGTGGGCGCTGGTCGCCTCCCGCGTGCTGCAGGGCATGGGCGGCGCGATGATGACGCCGGTGGGCCGGCTGGTGCTGCTGAAAACCGCGACCAAGAGCGAACTGGTGGTGGCGATGACCTGGCTGATGCTGCCCGCCACCGCCGGCCCGATCCTGGGCCCGCCGGTGGGCGGCTTCATCGTCACCTACCTGTCGTGGCACTGGATTTTCTACATCAACGTGCCGTTCGGCCTGCTCGGCATCCTGCTGGTGACGCTGTTCATCCAGGAGGTGCGCGAGCCGAAGCCGGCGCCGTTCGACATTCCCGGCCTGGTGCTGTCCGGCCTCACGCTGTTCTGCCTGATGGCGGGGCTGGAGGTGGCCGGGCGCGGCATCGGCGGCGGCAGCCTGGCGGTGGGCTTGCTGCTGGCGGCGGCGGCATCGGGCACGCTGTACTGGCGGCATTCGCGCAGCCAGGCGCAGCCGGTGCTGGACTTCACGCTGATGCGGATCCCGACCTTTCGCATCTCGGTGCTGAGCGGGGCGTTGTCGCGGGTCGCGGTGGGGGCGGTGCCGTTCCTGCTGCCGATGATGCTGCAGGTCGGCTTCGGCGATTCGGCAGCCCGCAGCGGCAGCATCACCTTCGCCGGCTCGATCGGCGCGCTGTGCATGCGCCCGCTGGCGCCGCGGCTGCTGCGCCAGATCGGCTTTCGCAACACGATGATCTGGGTCGGGCTCGCCTCCACCCTGCTGCTGGCGGTCTCGGCGACGTTTCGGCCGAGCTGGCCGGTGTCGCTGATGTTCGCCGTGCTGGTGGTGATCGGCTTCGTGCAGTCACTGCAGTTCATGGGCTACAACACCATCGTCTACGCCGACGTGCCGCAGCAGCGGATGAGTGCTGCGACCAGCTTCTACACCACCATGCAGCAGCTCTGCCTGACCGTCGGCATCGGCGTGTCGGCCGCGGCGCTGGGTGCCTCGATGGCGTTCAGCGGCCATGCGCAGGCGCAGCCGATGGATTTCTCCGCCGCCTATGTGTTCGTCGCCAGCATCGCGCTGTTCGCGCCGCTGGTGGCAACGCAACTGGAGCCGATGGCAGGCGCCGAGCTGAGCGGGCAGCGCGAGCCGGTGAAGCGGGCGGCGCGGCGGCCGGCAAGGGCCGGATGATTTCCTCAGCGCAGCCCTACCAGGCGGCGTCGAGCAGCGTGCGGACGGTGGCCGGGCCGTCGATGCGGCGCGGGTTGGTATGCACCCAGCGGTCATGCATCGCCCCCTCGGCAATCGCGTCGAGCTGATCGGCGCGGACCCCGACGGCGCGCAATGTGGCCGGCAGGCCGAGTTCGGCGATCAGCGCCGCCACCGCGTCGGCCGCCTCGGCGCCCGGCTGGCCCAGCGCCTCGGCCACCAGCGCCTGACGTGCCGCGTTCACCGGCTGGTTGAAGCGCAGCACATGCGGCAGCATCACGCAGGAGGTATAGCCGTGCGGCACCCCGGCGGTGCCGCCGAGCACATGGCCGATGCCGTGGCTGGCGCCCTTCGGCACGCCGTTCTGCGCGCCGACCATCGACATCCAGGCGCCCAGCTGGCAGTCCAGCCGGGCTGCGAGGTCGGCGGGATCTGCCTTGCTGCCGCGCAGGCCGCGCCCGAGCAGGCGAAGCGCGTGCAGCGAGGCGCCGTCGCTCATCGGCTGGCTCGCGGTGGAGCAGAGATCCTCGACCGCGTGATCGACGGCACGGATGCCGGTGGAGAGCCACAGCCATTCCGGCGTCGGCAGCGTGGCGGCCGGGTCGAGAATCACCGCCGCCGGCATCATGGTGGCCGAGGCATAGGATTCCTTGTGCGCCACGCCGTCCGCCGCCTCGGTGTCGGTGCAGCCGGCGAAGGAGGAGAAATCGCCGGCCGACAGGGTGGTCGGGATGGCGACGCTGCGCACACTGCCATGCCGGGTGGGCGGCCGGTGTGTGCTGCCATCCGGCGCGGTGATGGCGCGGAACTGATCCAGTTGGCGCGGTTCGGAGACATCGTTGGCCAGGCACAGCCCGACCATCTTGGCCGCATCGGTCACCGAGCCGCCGCCGATCGTCACCAGCAGGTCGGCGCCGGCGGCGCGGGCGGCATTGGCGGCGGCCACCACGTCATTGCGCGGGGTGTGCGGCGCCATCCGGGTCCAGACGCCGGCGAGGCGCGGGCCGAGGGCGGCGCGAATCTCATCGACGAAGCCGGTGCTGCGCGACAGCGTGCCGCCGGCCAGCAGGAACACCCTCGTCGCGCCGTTGCGGGCGCACTCGGCGGCCAGTGCCGCGGCGAACGGCTGGCCGTAGATGACCCGCTCCATGTTGGGATAGCGATAGACGCCGGATTGCATGGCGCGGCGCCTATGGCAGGTCGAAACTGACGGCGATTGCCGCACTGGCGATCACCGCCACGTCGCCGCCGAGATCGTCGCCCGGCACATCCAGCCCGCCCTTGACCACGCTCACCGTGACCACGCCGTGCGGCAGGCTGCGGCGCACCGCCTCGGGATCGACGCGGGCCGGCTGCTGCACGCCGATGGTGACCGCGACCTGCATCTTTCGCGAATCCAGGCCCAGCGAGTGGATCAGCGACAGCGAACTGTGGTGCAGCGCGTCCTGCACGGCGCGCAACGCGGCCTTGGTGTAGTCGCCGCCATGCAGGTCGTTGCCGGCGCCAAGCTCCAGGATCACCCGTTGCGCGGTCATGATGCAATCTCCAGCCGCACCACGGCGGCGGCGTGGGCGATCAGCGTGGAGCCGGTGCCGGCCTGGTTGGCGACTTCCAGCCCGCCCTCCACCACTTTGACCGTGCCGCTGCCATGCGGCAGCACCGCCAGCACGGCCGCCTGGTCCACGGTTTGCGGGCGCGGCACGCCGATCGTGACATCGACCACCATGGCATCGACCGGCAGGCCGAGCGCCGTGGTGACGGTGAGCGAATTATGCCACAGCGCATCGCGCAGCGCGCGGATGGCGGCCTTGGTGGAATCGGCGCCGCGAATATCGGTGCCCATGCCGATTTCCAGCACCATGCGCTTCATCGCCATCTGCCGCTCCCGTCTGCCTGCGCCGAGCCTACGCCGGCGGGTGCCGCGAGTCATCCGGGGGGCGGCCGGGTGGGTCAGTACTGCCGCAGCAGCCGGTCGAAATACTCCAGTTCCGGCTGCGGGCGGCTGCGTTCGGCCTCGCGGCGGCGGAGTTCCTCCTGGATGGCGCGGGTGCGGGCGCGCTCCATCTGGTCCGGCACCTTCACGTCGCCGCCATCGTTGCGGCCGTTGGCGCCCTCCTGCAACGGGCGGCCGAGCGGGTCCAGAAGCCGGCCGCCGGGGCGGTCGCCGGGGCCCTGATCCCACGGGTTGCCGCGCCCGGTATTGGCCCAGCCGCGGCCGCCGGGGCCGTAGCCGCGCTGACCCTGGCCGAAGCCCGGCCCGTCCTGGCCTTCGCCTTCGCCGTTCTGGCCTTCGCCGTTCTGGCCGCTGCCCGGCTGGCCGTCGCCGGATTGACCCTCGCCGGGCTGGCCGGTGCCGAATTGCCGGGCCATCTGGCTGCCCATCGCCTGACCGCCCTTTTGCAGCGCCTCGATGGCGCGCAACTGCGCCCCGGCAGCGGCCGGGTCATGGCCAGCCGCCAGCGACTGCGCGGCCTCGCGCATCGCGGTGTCGGCATCGCCGAGATTGGGCGGCACCTTGCCGGTGAGGTCGCCATATTGCTGCATCACCTCGCCGAGCACCCGGCGCAGCGCCAGTTGCACCTGCCGGTCCTGCGCCCGCGCCTTGTCTGCGTTGGCCTGGTCCTGCGCCGGGTTCGGCGGCGGGGCCAGCGCCGGGGCCGGCGGCGGCCAGGTGAACGAATTCGGCATCGGCGGCCGGGCCTCGGGCGGCAGCGCGTCATGGCTGCGGGCGTCGGCATTGTCGAGCAGCGCGCCCTGGCGCTGGATCACGTCCTGCAACGCGCTCAATTGCTGCTGGCCACGCTGGCGCTGCTGGGCGCGTTCGCGCTCGGCCTGGGTCATGCGGCCATGCTCCGGGCGGGCGTTTTTCATTGCGTCCAGCATCTTCTCCAGTTGCGCCAGCTTGTCGCGGGCGTCTTCGGTCTTGCCCTGCTCGGCGTCGCGGCGCAGCTGTTCGGCGAGGCGCTGCATGTCGCGGGCATCCAGCGGAT